>DAHVFB010000057.1 GCA_027317185.1 Deltaproteobacteria bacterium | reverse complement strand
CGGCGTTCATACGCTCTTTCTCGATCGGGATGTTGTACATCGAGAATTCCTTGAAGCTGCCATGTGGAAACAGGCTTTGGACGGTTTTCATCATCTCGTCATTGATTTTTTTCGCCCGGCTCCAGTCTCCGCTCTGGCGCGCTTTGGCCACTTCATCGCGCAACGCTATGGTGGGTTTCGGACCGCAGACCGCGCCGCTGCTCCAGAAGGCGGTGACGAAATCGTCAATCCGGGCGCCGCTATAGTAATCCAGCTCAATCGGCAGCAGGCGAATCCGCCGCTTGGACATTTCGATATTAAGCAGCAGGCCGGCCACCCCGATGTACTTGGCAGTGATCACCTGAGGAATTTCGGCGACCTGCGCCCAAAATGGCGGCGGGAAGTCGAACTTGAAGGCCTCGGGGTTCGCATATATGCAAATCGCCATATCCGGGCATCCTTCGGCCACGTCCTTGTAAAAGCGCGCGGCGGTGGCGACGCTCGGTGCGCACCACATCGGGACTCCCAGCATGGTGCCGTCCGCGCCCAGATCGGAGGCATAGCGCGTAAGCTCGATGGTGTCGCGGGTGTTCAGCGTGGTGGTGCCGACGAATACGGGAATCCGTCCCCGCACCGATTCGACCAAACACGCCATATAGCGTTTTTTTTCATCGAGCGTCAGGGTAGCGCTTTCGCCGAAGGTGCCCATTGAGAGCAATCCATTGACGCCGGCGCGAATAAGGCCTTCGATGGCGCGGGCAGTTTCGTCAAGATCGAGCGTATCGGTCATGCGCCAATCTTCGGCGCCGTCCTTGGCGCTGGTGGGAAGAATTACCCAAGCTCCGTTAACATCATTGGCGGTCAACAACTCGCGTTTTTTTGGCATCGCCGCGCCTCCTAATTAGTTCTCAAACAGTTACAGCTTTGGAGGAATCAGATAACAATTCCTCGATCATTCCAAGCCGATCGTTACCCCAAAACAGTTGCTTATCGATTATGAAAGTCGGCACTCCGAAAACGCCACGCTCCGAGGCTTCCGCAATTTCACGATTTGCCGCCTTGCGGATCTCGTCCGAGTCGATCGCTTTAAGAAAGTCGTCAGCCGCCAGACCCGCAATCGGAGCCAGTTCAAGCAGCAGAGTTTCACTCATCGCAAAGCCCTCACCCCAGGTCCGGCGGAAGGCGGCGCGCAAGTAAGGCAATTCCTGATGGTGGCGTGCCGCGACGATGAATCCACGGCCAAAGCGGGGTGGAATTTCCGGATCGCCATGCGAGACGCTGTCGGGCGATACCAGCGGCACGCCGTAGCGCCGGGCCCAGCGCGCCAGATCGGCGCGCAGATAGCGATACTTCGGCGGCAGCGAATGATTCGGCCGTCCCGTAGTCCCGGCATTGAGCTTTATCACCTGGTTGTCGACCACGTGATAAACAACGGTCGCCTGATGGCGCTCGGCGATCTCGGGCAGGCGCACGCTGGCAAGATAGGAAAACGGGCTGAAGATATCGAAATAGAAATGAATCTGAGTCATCGGATGATCCTTTCAGCCAGCTATCGGTGGCTAAGGGTGAACCGCCACAGCCGGATCGCGCAGGTATTCGGTGACGAAATCGATCCGATCGTTGCCCCAGAAAAGCTGGTCGTCGACGATGAAGCTCGGCACTCCGAACACGCCACGGCTATGAGCCTCGCGGTTCTCGCGATCGAAAGCCGCAATTACTTCGGGGCTATCGACCGCGGCCCGCAACTCGGCGGGCTTAAGTCCGGCGGCGCTCGCAACCGTCGCCAAAGTGGCGTCGCCCGGCGCTCGGCTATCGACCCAAAGCGCCGAGAACGCCGCTTTGCGATATTGCTCGCCGGCGCCGTCGCGCGCGGCCACAATAAATCCGCGGTTAAGCCGCGCCGCGGATTGCGAGTCGTAGCTGGCGAGGTTGTCCGGGAAGATTAACGGGACGCGGTATTTCGCCGACCATCGCGACAGATCGGCTTTCAGATAGTGCAGCTTTTTCGGCAGCAGATGGCTGGCGGGACGATTATTTCCGATGGCGTTTCGGGCCGCCTCGAGATCGATTGCATGGAACCTGATCTCAACTCCCGGCTGCTCTCGGAGAGCAGCTATCTGGATATTGGCCAGATAGCTGTAGGGACTCAGAAAATCAAAGTAAAATTCGATTGTAGCCATCGTTCTCTGCCCGCGTCCCAGGGATGATTGAGGGAGCTTAGCAGATTTCGCTCGCGGACGATCATCCCGTCGGGCAGCCCGTCAGGATGCCCGGAAATCCCAAGAAATAGATCGGCTATGGCGATTTCGGATCGATCGTCCGGCCAGCAATTACCTCGTCAATTAAACCGTATTCGACCGCGATTTGCGGAACCATGAAAGTATCGCGATCGGTATCGCGCTCGACGCGCTTGATGTTTTGGCCGGTGTGATGCACGAGGATTTCGTTGAGTACTTCGCGCAGACGCAAAGCCTCGCGCGCCTGGATATCGATATCAGCCGCCTGACCCTCGAATCCGCCGGACAACTGATGAATCATCATCCGCGCATGGGGCAGGGCATAGCGCCGGCCCTTCGCTCCAGCGGTCAGTAACACGGCGCCCATGCTGGCGGCCTGGCCGACGCATAAAGTCGAAACCGGCGGCTTCACAAACTGCATCGTGTCGTAGATCGCCAGACCCGCGGTGACCGAACCGCCGGGCGAGTTGATATACATGCTGATTTCCTTTTCGGGGTCCTCGGATTCCAGAAACAGCAGTTGGGCGGTGACCAGGTTGGCCACGTCGTCGTGGATCGGACCGCCGACGAAAATAATCCGATCTTTAAGCAACCGGGAATAGATGTCATAGGAACGCTCACCGCGACCCGTTTGCTCAACCACGTAGGGAATCAAAACGCTCATACCCAGAAGCTACTACACGTAGGAACTATCGTCGAGATTACCCGATCGAACCGATGAGAAGCTCAATAAGCATGCGAACTGGCGTATTAATTCCGATTTGGCCGCTTTGTAACAAATTCGTAACAAAAGTTCCTTAAATTGAGGCGGTGCGCGGCATACGATTTTATATCGCTCGAAGCCTATCCCATTTAGATATTGAGGGGCATTTGGCGAACTTTTACGAAGCTGCCGCCGATAAACCGGCGGCCGAGGGACGTGAATCCTGGCGCGGCCGTTTCGGGGTTCAGTTGTTCGGTGATCGGCTGTTCGCGCTGATCACGCTCATCCTGGGCCTGGTAATTCTTTCGATCCTGTTTGGACTGACGCTCGCGTTGGTCTTCGGATCGACTGCTTCAATTCACAAGTTCGGTCTCGGCTTCGTGGTCAGCACCGACTGGGATCCCGTAAATGATCAGTTCGGCGCGCTGCCGTTCATCTATGGAACCGCGATATCGTCCGTCATCGCATTGACGATCGCCGTGCCATTGAGCCTCGGCGCGGCGCTCTGTCTGAGCGAAACTGCACCGGAATGGCTCAGCCGCCGAATCGGTTTTTTGGTCGAGCTGCTGGCGGCGATTCCGAGCGTGGTCTACGGATTGTGGGGCATCTTTGTGCTGGGTCCTTGGCTGCGCGACCATGTGGAGCCGGTACTGGGCGCCTATCTGGGTTTTCTTCCGCTCTTCAAAGGGCCCAAGGTCTCGGTCGGGATGCTGGCGGCCGGTGTGCTGCTGGCGATAATGGTTCTGCCATATATCGCTTCGGTCTGTACGGACGTTTTCCGCGCCGTGCCGCGGACCCAACGCGAAGCGGCGCTGGCGCTGGGGGCAACCCGCTGGGAGATGCTTCAGATGGCGGTGCTGCCGTACGGACGGTCGGGGATTATCGGCGCGATCATCCTTGGCCTTGGCCGCGCACTCGGCGAGACCATCGCGGTCGCGATGGTGATTGGAAACAGTTCCGAGATCGCCGCGTCGCTGTTCAAGCCATCGTCAACCCTCGCCAGCGTCATCGCCAATGAATTCGCCGAAGCAACCTCGCGGCTGTACTTGTCATCGCTGATGGAACTGGGCCTGGTGCTGCTGGTGCTCGGGTTGCTGCTCAATGTTGCGGCGCGAGTGCTGGTGCTGGGCGCAATTCGCGGCGCCGCCGGAGAAGGCCGATGATCCGAGCGCTGTTCGGCGCCAGTGATTTTCGCCGCAAGCTCAAGAGCGACATCATGATCAGTCTGACCGCGCTGGCGACTCTGATCGCGCTGGTGCCGTTGTTTCTGGTGCTGGGCTACCTGCTGACGAAAGGCGTCGCCAGCCTGAATCTGAATTTCTTCACGCAGATTCCGAAGCCGGTGGGCGAGCAGGGGGGTGGGATGGCCAACGCGATCGTTGGCACCTTCGAACTGGTCGGGATGGCGTGTGCGATCGGAGTGCCGGTTGGCATCGGCGCCGGACTTTATGTCGCCGAACATCCAGCCCACGCGACGGCGCGGGCGATCCGTTTTGCCGCCGATATCATGCTGGGCGTGCCGTCGATCGTGGTCGGCATCTTCGCCTACGCGATAGTGGTCCGTCCGATGCATGGGTTTTCGGCGCTGGCGGGTTCCTTCGCGCTCGCGATCATCATGATTCCGCTGGTCACCCGCACTACTGAAGAGATGATCAAATTGGTGCCGGGTGAACTTCGGGAAGCGGCGCTGGCCTTGGGGGCGCCGCGATGGCGCACCAGTTTATCGGTCGTGATGCGGACCGCGATGACCGGAATCGCAACCGGCGTGATCCTAGCAATCGCGCGCATCGCGGGCGAGACCGCGCCGCTGCTGTTTACCGCTTTCGGCAACCAGTACTGGTCCACGTCGGTAACCCAGCCGATAGCCTCGCTGACGGTCCAGGTTTATACCTTCGCCATTTCGCCCTTTGCCGATTGGCAGCGTCAGGCATGGGCCGGAGCGTTGGTGCTTACCTGCATCGTACTAACGCTGGAGATTGGCGTAAGATGGGTTACGCGGGGAGCGGCGCGCGTTCCGAGATAAGCCTATGGCTGAGAAGCTGGTCTGCCGAAGTCTTAACGCCTGGTTCAATCATGGGCAGACGCACGCCTTGAAGGACGTCAACCTCGGGGTCGGTGCGAAACTGGTCACCGCGATTATTGGTCCGTCGGGCTGCGGCAAATCCACTTTGGTGCGCTGCCTCAACCGGATGCACGAAGAGGTGCCGGGCACCACGATTACCGGCGAAGTGCTGCTCGATAACGAGAACATCTATGCGCCGGGACTCGATCCGGTGCGTGTCAGGCGGCGAATCGGAATGGTTTTCCAGAAACCGACGCCGTTTCCAACCATGTCGATCGTCGAGAATGTGGCCGCGGGGTTGCGGCTCAACAGCGCGAATCTGAGCCGCGCCGAGCGCGATGAGGTGGTGGAGCGGAGTCTCCAACAGGCGGCCTTGTGGGAGGAAGTCAAGGATCGCTTGAACGCGCCGGGAATCAGTCTGTCGGGCGGTCAGCAACAGCGGCTGTGCGTGGCGCGCGCGCTGGCGGTGGAACCCGAGGTGCTGCTGATGGACGAGCCGTGCTCGGCGTTGGATCCGATTTCGACCGCGCGTATCGAGGAACTGCTGCTGGAGCTCAAGGAGAGCTACACGATCGTGATCGTAACCCACAACATGCAGCAGGCGGCGCGGACCTCGGATTTCACCGCCTTCATGTACAACGGCAACCTGGTCGAGTTTGGTGATACCAAGCAGGTGTTCACTAACCCGTCACGGCCCGAAACGGAAGACTATATTACCGGGCGCTTCGGCTGATGCGCCGGGAGGCCGTATGAATAGCACACAACCGCAGCATACCAATCGTCAGTACGAGGAGGAGTTGCGGGGCTTGCGCGCCGGGTTGATCAAGATGGGCGGCCTGGTCGAAAGCCAGATCGCCGAAGCTATCGGTGCGCTGGTCGATCGCGACAGCGCACATGCCCGCGCGGTGATCGCGCGCGATGCCGAGGTCAACCGGATGGACATCGAAACCGATCAGCGCTGCCTCAACCTGCTCGCGCTTCATCAGCCGGCGGCCAGCGACCTGCGCTTTATCACCACCGGTCTTAAGACCACCACCGACCTCGAACGGATCGGCGACAATGCCGTGAACATTTGTGAACGCGCGCTGGAACTCAACGAGGAGGCGCAGCTCAAGCCTTATATCGATATCCCGCGGATGGCCTCGATTGCCCAATCGATGGTCAAGGACAGCCTCGATGCCTTCATGCGCAACGATACGGCGCTGGCCGAACAGGTTATCGCGCGCGACGATGAGGTCGATCAGCTCAACTACCAGATCTATCGGGAACTGTTGAGCTTCATGGCCGAAGACCCGCACACCATAACGGTGGCAACCCGGGTGTTGTTCGTCTCCAAGTACCTTGAGCGGATTGCTGATCATGCCACCAACATCGCCGAGATGGTGGTGTTCATGGTGGACGGTAAGAACATCAAACATATGGATCCGACTCACGGGTAAGTGATGAATCAACCGATCGGCCAGCCGCAGCAACAGGATTTGCGCACCACGCCGCGCCATCAGATATTGGTGGTCGAAGACGAAAGCGAGATTCGCGAATTGATCCGTTACAACCTCGAACGCGAAGGATTCGCGGTCGAGCAGGAGGGCGATGGCGCCTCGGCGCTGGCGCGAATCCGCCGCCGCGCGCCCGATTTGATCGTGCTGGATTTGATGCTCCCCGGAATGCCTGGTCTGGAGATCTGCCGGCAGGTTCGGGCCGATCCGGAACGCGCGCACCTCCCGATTCTGGTGGTGACTGCCCGCGGCGCCGAGGTGGACCGGGTGATCGGTCTCGAAATGGGCGCCGATGACTACGTGGTCAAACCGTTCTCACCGCGAGAACTGGTGGCCCGCGTGCGGGCGCTGCTGCGCCGCGCCGGTCAGACTGGCGAGTCCACGAGTGACGGGATCTATGAGCGCGGACGCCTTCGGATCGATTACGATACCTACCAGGTTTGGGTCGCAGGCGAGCGAAAGACGCTCGCCCTGCGCGAATTCGAGTTGCTGCGCTTCCTGGTGCAGCATCCGATGCGCGTATATACGCGCGAACAGTTGCTCGACATGGTCTGGGGCCGCGATACTTACGTTGAGCCGCGCACGGTCGATGTCCACGTGCGCCGGTTGCGGCAGCATCTGGAGCGCGATGACGCGAATCCCACGCTGATCCTTACGGTGCGCAGCGTCGGCTATCGTTTAGATCCAAACGCACTTGACTAAGTCGCTACAGTACCGTGTCGCTATCCTCATACTGGCAGTCCTCATTCCGCCTGCCATTGTATTAGCGATACTGGCGTCCGCCGCCCTGATTTCATGGGTCTGGGTTGCGGTTGGCATTGGAGTGGGCGGTGTGGCCGGTGCAGTCGCGGCGGCTGCGCTCTTTTCGATCTGGACGCAAAACACACAGCGGATCGCCTCGGTCGCCTCGGCACTGGCCGGACGCCGCCCGCCGGTGCATTTCCGGATGGATTCGCGCGATCCGATGAGCCGGGCGCAGCGGCTGTTGCTCGAAGCCGCCGATTCAGTGGTGAAGGATGTTCGCCGACTGTCAGAAGAAGCCGGTGAATTCGAAGCGATTCTGCGCGGGATGACCGAGGCGGTGGTGGTAACCAACGCCAGCGGGGCGGTGGTGTTGCTCAACGGCGCGGCGCGCCAAATGTTCGCCTTATCCGCCGAGACCGATTATCGCGGCCGGGATTTTGTGGAACTGTGCCGCGATCCGCGTCTGCAGGAGTTCGTTTCGCGGGCGACGGCGGCGGCTACAGTGAGCGCCGGCGGCGATAGCTACAAGGTCGCCAGCGCCGAAATCATGATTCAGAACCCGGCGATCCATCATTTGAGCGTCAACGCCACGCCGCTGAGCTCGGCGCAGGTGGTCGCCGCGGCGTGGGTCTTCGTGTTCCACGACGTCACGCAGCTTAAAGTTTATGAGACGATGCGCGCCGATTTCATCACGAATCTCACGCATGAGCTGCGCACGCCGCTAAGCGCCTTGTGCGGATATGCGGAAACCCTGATGGAAGGGGTTGAAGAGCCCGAAACGCGTCAGCGTTTTTTGGGCATTATCGAACGGCAGGCGCGCAGGCTCTCGCGGCTAATCGACGATTTGATTTCGCTGTCGAGCCTCGAGCGAGGTTTCACGGCGCTTAAAATCGAGCCCGTCGATCCGTGCCGCGCGCTGGCCGAAGCGGTCGATCTGATGCGCGAGCAGGCCGCCCGGCAGGGTATCGCGCTGAATTTGAAATTGGTCGAGGGCCTGCCAGAGATTTCCGCCGATCGCGATCGGATTCAACAGGTGTTGCTCAACCTGATCGACAATGCAATCAAATACACGCCGCGCGGCGGTCAGGTCACGGTGGAGGCGCGCGCTGAAGGCGCTGCCGAGGGCCGCGTCGATCGCGGCGTCGCACTGATTGTGGCCGATACCGGTGACGGCATCCCGGCGGCGGATATCCCACGGCTCACTGAGCGCTTTTACCGCGTCGATCGCGCGCGCTCACGCGAGCTGGGCGGCACCGGTCTGGGGCTCGCGATTGTAAAGCACATCGTGCAGCTCCATCACGGCCAACTGAAGATTGAAAGCCGTTTGCGCGAAGGCGCCACCTTCACGGTATGGATTCCGGCGGCGGAAGCAGCACAGTGATCGCGATTCTTACGCACCTCGCTTGAAACGGCGCGGTCTATAATAAAGAATCGAAGCTCCAGTGCGCCGCTAGCTCAGCGGATTAGAGCAACGGACTACGGATCCGTAGGTCGGGGGTTCAAATCCCTCGCGGCGCACCAGTTTCTCATTTCCGCTAAAGATCAATCATCGGCCAGGTAACAAGCTGCCCGCCGATCGTCGCGGATAGCGCTACGCGCAGGCTGGTAGCCGACCGGTGATCTCAGCGTTCGGATTGCTGCGGCGCAGCCTGAATTCCGCGATTAAACCGTGACGCAAGTTTGCGCCATGAGACGATCGCGATATCGCCGGCGAAAAACGCCTCCTGCCCGAATTGCTCCGGATCCTGGTAATGCTGCTGCAGCCGCTCGCGGGCAACCAGATCAATTTCATTGAAATTCTCGAATCCGATCGGCAGCCCGATAGTTTCATAGAACTCGGCCGCCGCCTTGCGATCGTTCTCATCGCGGCACAGTTTCAGCGCGACTTGCCAGTATTCGTGACGGGTATCATCGATCGGCACATACCACTCGATGGTCGACCATTCGGATCCGGGAAAGTCCTCGACCAGCAGAGCCGACGGCATCCAGCTTGAAATCCTGTAGGTGTCGATACGCGGTCCTGCGACCGGCTTAGGGACGCTCAGGCCGAGGTAGCGATTCTCCATGATGGGCCTGTAATGGTCGTGATTTACCCCCCAGACGCCTTTTTGACCATCAGGCATCTCGATAAATTTGCCCGCTTCCGGCGAGGCTGGCAGGAAACCCAGCGGCAGTTTGGAGCCCGACATTACGACGTAGAAGTTTTTGCGATGAATCAGAATATGGGTTGGGTCGTTGCCGTTTTCCATCCCCAGCCGCCAATTGGAATTGACGGTTCGATGAATCCCGCGCGAGAAAACGTTTTCGTCAAACAGATATGGGAAAACTGGATTGTCGGTCATTCTGGGCGGCTGATCGGATTCGAGCGTCGGCAGCGGCCGGTAGTCCTCGTCGCCGACAAAAATGAAAACCATGCCGCCGCGTTCCTCCACCGGGTAGGTGCGAATACGTACCTTGCCGATTATCGGATCTTCGGGCGAAGCGAGGATCGTTTTCAGCACGCCGTCGGATAATCCATACGTGAAGCCGTGATACCAGCAGGTGATCGACTCGTCATTAAGGCACATCGGTTCCTGTGAAAAGCGCGCGCCACGGTGGGCGCATTTGTCGCGCAGTCCGAACAGGCGGCCATGCACGCGCCGGAGCACGATATCATGGCCCGCGATAGTCACCGCCTTGATTTCGTTTTCGGAAATTTCTTGGCTGAAGAATGCCGGATACCAATGATTCTTGAAACCCCAAGTCGCTTCGAGATAAGGGGCATACTCGCGCGCGGCGATCGCCACGCTCCTATCCATCCGCTGTGCTTTCATCCGCTACCCTCTCTGTGCAATTCGCAGGCAAACGAAAACGATGGCGCGATCCGCTCGTCTGGTCGCATCGGCCTTTCCCGCCGGAGAGCTACTCGCCCGGCATCGCGCCAAACGCCGCCAGATGGTCGAGTAGACCGGGATCGTCAGGGGCAAATTCCAACTTCGCGGTGGCCTGTTCCAGGTCCGGGTAGTTAGCCATTTCCTCGGGGGAAACGTCGCAATAGAACTCCAGCAGGTAACCATCGGGGTCGTTGAAATAGACGCTCTTGGTGAGGCCGTGATGAACCGTGAACGCGATCGGAACCTGTTTGGCCTTCAGCTCATGATAGGCGGCGCGTACTTCGTCCTCGTCCTTGAGGCGAAAGGCGATGTGGTAAAGCCCGATGTCGGAGGGTTTCGGCGAGCCAGCCTGGGCGCCGACTTCGATCAAGCCAATCTCATGATGGTCGCGGCGATGGCTGGCGAACAACGCCATTTTCGGCCGCTTAGACTCGAACATCAGGTCGAGTCCCAGTACCTCGGTATAAAACCGGCGCGACGGTTCGAGATCGCGTACCTTCAGTATCAGATGGCCGAGACGTTCGGGATGAACCATCGTCGCTCTCCGGCGCGGGCGGCGCGCAATGTGCATTTATCACAGTAATCTGCCCGTGTGTAGTTCTCATCAGGCTTGGAAAGCATCGTGAAGTTGGCAAAGGTGGCTCGCGCGAGAGTAGGCTGTCGTTCAATCAGATCACTGAAGAGGTGGACCGACCAATGCTAGGAACCGGGTATTACAGCGGCTGGATATTGGCTAATGGCGTGCGCACCCATTATTCGTGGGCGGGGACTGAAGGACCGGCCGTGGTGATGTTGCACGGCGGCGGACCGGGCGCGTCGGGCGAGGGTGGCTGGCGCTTTATGCTGCCGGCTCTGGCGGCAGCGGGTTTCCGCGCCTTTGCCCCCGATCAATTGTCTTTCGGCGAAACCGATGCGCGTCCGCATGCGTGGCCGGTGCTGGGCCATCAGAGCCTCGTCAATCACGTACACGATTTCATCGAGGCGCTATGTCTGGACGAGGTGTGTATCGGCGGCAATTCGCAGGGCGCCTACGTGGCGGCCAAGTATTCCCTGGATCATCCGGAGAAGGTGCGGCGCATTTTCCTGATTGGCAGCGGCACGATAGCCACGGCGATGAAAGTGCCATGGCCTGGGCTGGAAACCAATCCCGGGATGCTGGCGATTCGCAATTACGATTATACCGAAGCCGGGATGCGCCGCTTCCTGAATGCGATCGTCAGTGACCCTTCAACCGTCACCGACCAGTTGGTCCGCCATCGGACACAATTGACGCTGCGCCCCGGAATCCGCGAGGCCCGGACCGCCTTCGAGCAATATGCGGTGAAGATGCGCAGCGAACCCAGGTTGTGGGAGCGTTTCAGCATGCAGGACGCGCTGCCGAAGCTCGCCATCCCCACCAGGTTCATCTGGGGGAAACAGGACAAGTTCGCTCCGATGTCGATGGGTGAGCAGATCGCCGAACGATGCCGAAGCATCCAGTTCGAGACGGTCGATGGGGGCCATCAGACCCAGACCGACAGTCCCGACCAGGTTAATCGGATGGTGATTGAGTTCTTCCGCGCGAGCTGAGGACCGATCATTGCGCTTGATCTCGTGAAACGCCGCGCCCGCCGAAGGAGCTCTCGTCGATGAAGAACCGGCGCATCGATTTCCACGGGCGGCTGGCCGGCGCGATCCTGAGCCTGGCAATGATAGGCGTATCGTTGCCAGGGCCGGTCTGCGCTCAGGACGGTTCGCTGGCCGCGGCGTACAAAATAATCGCCTCGAAACACTTCGTCGACCTGACGCATTCGTTCAGTCCCTCGACCCCGGTATGGAAGGGCTTTGGACCGGCCACTTTTTCACGCGCCGCAAATCCCGCAACCGGACAGTCGTATACAATCGCGAAGGATGGCTTTCGGAGTTTTTTCTATTCGATGGTGGGGCAATACGGAACCCATATCGATCCGCCCGCGCATTTCGATCCGAACGGCATCACGATGGATCAGATTCCGCTTAAGCAGATGATCCTGCCGCTGGTGGTTTTCGATATCACGCCATTGCTGAAACGCGAGCCGAATCATGCGCTCACGGTCGATGACATCGGGCGCTGGGAGAAAGCGCACGGCCGCGTGCCGGCGGGATCGTTCGCCGCCCTGCGCACCGATATGTCCAGGGATTGGGATAGCAATCCACGGCGCTTCGAGCGCAACCCGTTTCCGGCGTGGTCGCTGGCGGCGATTGAGTTTCTATATGATCAGCGCGGCATCGTTGCGAACGGTCACGAGTCGTTGGATACCGATACGACTAGCGAGATGAGATCCGAAACCTGGCTTCTGAAGCGCGGGCACTGGCAGATCGAGGCGATTGCGAACCTCGATCAGGTTCCCGCCACCGGTGCGCTAATCGTGGTTAGTTGGCCGAAGCCGAAACGTGGCCTTGGATTTCCGGCACGCGCCTTCGCCATCCTGCCATGAACCGGTAGTCTGTGCGCGCCTCATCCGTTTACACCAGCCATGGATAGGGCGCGCACAGCTCCGCCGGTCACCCGCTTAAGCGTTACGCAGAAACCAGGAGGTCACGGTCGAGAATTCCTGCGGCCGCTCGATCATCGCCCAATGACCGCAATGCGGAATCAGGTGCAACCACGAATTCTCGATTAGTTCGGAGAATCGCCAGTTGCTCGAGGGAGGCACCACCTTGTCCTGCTTCCCGCCGACGATCAGGGTTTTGTGCTTCACTTTCGTGATCGGCTCTTCGGAATAGAAGAGCCCGCCTTGCTGGCCGATCCACTTCATGATCGCACCATAAGCGGCGCTGGTCGCGGGATCCGCTGAAAGCTTGAGGCGGTAGTCGATCATCTCCGGATCGACTTTGAAATCGTCGTTGGTCAGCGCCTTGACCAGCTTCTCCATGTTTTCGTGGGTGGGCGAAAATCCCATGATGACGCGCAGCGATTCGCTCACCGGCGCCTTGATCCCGGCGCTGCCCATCAGAACCAGCTTATCCACCAGTTCCGGCCGCGCCATGGTAACCCCGAGCGAGGTCATGCCGCCCATCGAGTTGCCGATCAGATTCACATTTCCCAGCTTCATCGCTTCGATGAAAGATGCAATGTGACGATTGCGCGCGTCCTGATCGTAGGTGAACTTCGCCGGATCGGGCTTGTCGGTTTTGCCGAAGCCCAGCATGTCCACCGCCAGCACGCGGAAATGAGGCGCGAACAGCGGAATACATCCGCGCCAGTTACCGAAGGCATCGGCTCCGGCGCCGCCACCATGAATCAAAACCAGCGGGGGGCCTTGTCCCTCTTCGAGGTAGTGAGTTTTGATCCCGCCCGCGTCAATGAATCCGTCGTTCATCGCTGCCTCCGCCTGCCGTGAGTTGTAGGTTGCGATGCTAGGTCGCTACGGAAGCATGCGTCAAGGGCTGCAAATCGCGATCATCGCCTCATTACAGACCAGAGACAGCGGCGGTCACGTGGTCCCGTCCGATCCATCCCTGGCTGGCGAAGTATCGACTCAAATGCGCGAGCGCCTGGTGAACAGTTTGATCCGCAAGCTGATCAATCTGAGGTTCATAGGCCGACATCCCCTCGGCGCTCCAATCAGGCTTCTGTGCCTTGCGTCGACTGCCCGGCGGCGGGGCTTTGGAGATCGGCAGCGCAGCCGGGATCGGTCCGCCCTCGGCGTGGGTATTAAAATGAAGCAGCGGCACCACTATTGGAGTCGTGAGAACAAAAGAGGTTGTGGTGGACTGAACAGCGTATATGTCCGCATCGACCACCGACTTGTCGCGCTCGAATTTGATGATGTTGCGATGGGCCGGGTTTTCATCGATCAGGGTGGAGAAGTTGCCTCGAATCAAAATCGCTCCCACCGGCGGGTGCGCAGAGGGATCACCTGGATGCGCTGGCAGGCCCATCGCATTGATGCCGGCGAGGAGCTTTTTCTCAATTTTTTGCCGCAGCTGCTCTCCCAGCGCTGCGGCTCGCGCCGGGCGGCTGGCAGTGCGAAACGAATCGCGCCCTTTTGCGATCAGCAAAGGGCTTTCAAAGTTGGAATGCGCCACGGCATGAAGTTCATATACCAGCACCATCGTCGGCCGTTGCGGCATCTCGAGCGGGTTTCCATACCGGCGGTCGATGCTATTCCCGCTGCATCCGATGGTTGGTAGCACAAGTCCGATTAGCACGATGATCGAAAGTCGCTTCATACAATCAGTGTCGCTAACTCCCCGGTTGACGATCGGACGGCGATCACCACGAGGCGGGCAATGCCGGAATCGCAATTTTTGGCAGTGTTTTCGTGAGTTCTCAAGCTTGAAGGAAGTTGCCGCCTGTTTCTTTTATTACAAGCAATTGCCTTTGTTCCAAGCTGGCTCTCTGCGTGATGATACGTTGCCAGCTTAACGTCCGATACCCGCGGTTGCGGGGTTGGCGGACGGCTGATCGATCCTGAGCAGCAGCATGCGGCGATGGTGGCTCATCGGCGCCGACTCCAGAATTGGATGCGCAGCATAGGTTGCCAATCCGGCGCGATGGAGTTGATTGCTCCAGACCATCACATACGACGGATGCCCCGGACCGGAGTTGCGCATATAACGTGGACGCCAGCCGGGTACCCCGTGGTCAAGATAGTAGGAGAGTTCATAATCCGGCGCGCCAACCACATAAAGGTGCTCATTCTCGACTACCGATTGCGCGCTGGCGGCGAAGCCTTTCAACGTGTGCTCGCGGGCAAGTTCCGGCTTCAACAGGCCAATCCACAGGCTGACGGCCGCCAAACTCGCAATTCCAACTCCGATGGCGGATGCGAAGGTACGATGATTCATAACGAGCGCCAGTCCCGCGATCGAACTGATGGCGATCAATGACATGATCGCGATGAACTCCACGTGCGCAAGGCCGAAGTCGTTCAGATAAAGCTGCATGTAGGCGGCATCGCTTGATTGCAGAGAGCTGATTAGGCGGCTGGCCACAGCGGGGCGGATCATCACGGCCAGACCGGCAATTGCGACCACCAGCATCCCGATCGCGGCGGCCGCGCTGGCCACGCCCGCCATCGCTCTTACCCGGATATCGCGCAGCGATGCAAACGGCGCGGCAAGCACGATCGCCAACGGCGCAAACGCGGGTAGCACATAAATGTCGCGCTTGCTGCTGGCGATGGTAAAAATTGCGAGCACGGCGAGCACCATCGCGGATTGATATAGCACCGGCCGCTGAATGTCGCGCGAACGCCAGAGGGTGGCTATCGCGGCAGGCAGATACAGAATCAAGGGGAACGATCCGCCTATCAGCCGTATCCAAAGATAATAGAAGGGCCGCGCCGCTTCGCCGGTACCGCCCAGCGAGGATGGCACCAGATGACCCAGGTTTTCCTGCCCGAACTGCACTTTTAATAACTGCGGATCGCGCATGAAGGCCGGAACGTACCAGAGCGCCACCGTCGCGCAGGCAACGACCAAAACTATCCAGGCCCATCGACGAATTATCAGAGAATGCAGCGGATTTCGGCGCGTCATCATCAGGAAAATCGTCAGCGCCAATCCACAAATCGCGATTGCGAGCGGACCCTTGGTCAGCAGCGCCAGGCCAAGCAGGAATCCGGCGAATAGGGACCTTGAAATTGAATCGGAACCTTCGAGCTGTGGATAGATCGTGCAGTAGCTGGCGAACAGGAGGCAACTGAACAACATATCGGTGCGAACGTGGGGGCCGCGCGAGGCGAAACCATATATTCCGAGGAGAAACAGCGCGGCCAGCCATCCGATGGAGATGCCGAGGTAGGTGGCGGCGAAGGCGGCCACGATCGCGGTCAGCGCCGCGGCCGCGATGAGCGAGATCATCCGCGCGCCGGCTTCGTCGATCGGGCCGCCGCGAACTTGCGCCATGATCGCGCTCAACCAGTAAAATAAAGGTGGCTTGCGGGTCGCCTCGCCGTAAAGATCGGCGGGAATCAACCAATCTCCATGTTGGACAATATCGGCGACGATTCCGGCGGGGCGCGCCTCTTCATCTTTCTGAAACGGAGCGGTGATTCCCTGACTCAGGAAGAGCAGGGCGAAGATCGCTGCGAGCGCGGCCCCTGATACGATTGACTTCAAACCGCGACGGTCTGGCGCGCAGCGATAGCTGGCTCGCGATGGCCCCAGGAGCGGCGCAATTGCGGTAACTCGCGGCCCAGCAATTCTTCGAGGGCGGCGATATCGGGATCGAAGATCGAACACAACCACTCTTTGGCGGCCGGGTCGATTTTCGGGCGCGGCGCCGGTTTGACGAAGAAACGCTGGAACACAAGCCGTTTGATTGCGTGATTGGCGCCGAAACTTCTGGGTACGATCAACTGCCCCAGCCGGCGCGCATAGTTGCTGCCGGCGATTCGGCGCACCCATGGCCAGCGTGCAACACCGAAACTGTTTTCGGCATAGCTGGTATCGATCTGATCGAGATAGCTTAAATCCGCACCGATGAAACGCAGTACCTGCGCGACCGCCGCTTTCTTGTTTTCTGTCGATCGTTTGAGATCGTCGAACAGGACAATCAGTACGCGGTCGCGGCCGAACACGCGTATGTAGCGCCTGATCTGCTCGGCATACATGCCGAGTTCAACGTACATCTGCGTGATGCCCCAGCCTTTTTCATCGCGTTCCCAGTCATCCTTGAGCGCCTCGAAGAATGGACGCCGCTGAAGACCCTCGCGCAGGTTCATCAGGTAGTGCGAGTATGCGCGCTCGACCGGATCGCGCAGGATCGCAATTATCTTCGCGTCCGGCGCCGCCTGGCGGATCCGCGCCGGAGCATCCGGGCTGCTGAGGTATGAAGGACTGGCCTCTCCGATAGCTTTGAAACCGGCCGCTTTTTTGAACAGCGCGAGGTAATCGTTTTCCTCGGTGATATAGGTGAACAGATAACGATGCTCGTAGGTCGGTTTAAGCTGAGCGAAATAATGAGGCTCTTTGAGCGCCGGCAGAAATACTTCGGGATGCTGCTTGAGATATGTGTAAAGCGAAGTGGTGCCACTGCTCGCCGTCCCGACGATGAAGAAGTTCGGCCAAATCTGTTGAGCCATTTAATTCTTTTAGGTCCGAAATTTAGTCAGGCGCGGAATCGGTGCGCGCGAGGGCATCCCAAGCATCGATATTGCCGAAACTTAAACTATTTTGTGCAACCCCCGTCAAGTATGGCAAATGCGCCCGGTGGGACGGAATATGCCGTCTTCGACTGCTTTTTAAATTCGCGGCCGTCGCTGGGAGGGGGCCAGTTCAGTACGGTTGATTATTGTTATTGGCAGTGCCCAGGAAGCGATCGAGCAATTGGCCGGCGGCGGCGCCGGGACTCTCTCCGGTCGAGTTTTCGAACAAACCGCGCCAGTTTTGCTGCGAGAGTTCACTGGCGCGGAAATTCGGATCGGTGAGCATCTGCGTCACCTGCGGGTTGTTGTTCAGGAAGTTCTGCAATTCCGGATGTTGCTGAAGATAACCAAGATTGTTGTACAGCGACGGATTGTTCTGCAGGTCCGAGGCCACCCCGGAATGCGACATGAGAAACCGACCGAGCAGGTATTCGCCGGCCTGCGGCGCATTTTGCGCGCGGGCGAATGACGATGTCATCAGGATCAGCATGATCGCTAAAATTCCAACCAGCCGCTGCATCAACACAAATTTCGACGAACGATTCATAGTGAACAACTGATTAAACCCAAAAAATGCTAAAACCGCTCGCGGCTGGCGCCCCGGACCTTTGAGATCCATGAACCGCCGCCGCGAGCCCATATTCGTCTGCACTTAGCGCAGGACGATATTTACCGATTTGGTTTCGACATAGCTCATGAGTTCCGAGAGCCCTTCCTCGCGACCCACGCCGCTGTTGCCATAGCCGCCGAACGGCACGCCGATGTAGTGCGCCGAAACCTGGTTGATCCAAACGAAACCCGATCGTACACGCTTCGCGGTCTTCAGCGCGGTGTTCAGATCGTTGGTCCAGATCGATGCAGTCAGGCCATAATCGGTCGAATTGGCGAGTTTGATGACGTCGTCCAACTTGTCCCAACGAAAAACCGACAGCACCGGGCCGAAGATTTCCTCGTGTCCGATCCGCATGTCGCCCTGGACATCGGCGAAGATGGTCGGCTCGATCCAGTAGCCGCGCTCGAAGTCCTTGCCGGACGGGCGATTGCCTCCCGCCACCAGCCGGGCGCCCTGTTCCTTGCCCTGTCCGATGTAGTACTTGACCTTTTCGTATTGCCGGGCCGAGTTGACCGGTCCCATTTGCGAGGACGGATCGGCAGGATTCCCCACCTTGAGCGACTTAGTGATATCCGCGACCTGATCGAGCACTCGCGAATAGACCGATTCATGGACCATCAGGCGGCTGGTCGATCCGCAAGATTGCCCCTGCCAGGAAAAGTTCATGCCGCCGACGGCGGCTTTGGCGACGGCGTCGAGGTCGACATCGGGAAACACGATCAAAGGGTTCTTGCCGCCTAGTTCGAGGGTGACGTTCTTAACGCCGGATTCGGCCGCGGCGTGCTGTATCGCCATCCCGGTTGCGACCGAGCCGGTAAACGCAACTCGCTTGACCCGGGGATGCCGTACCAGTGCGTCGCCAGCCGGATTGCCCAGGCCCATGACGATATTAACCACGCCTTTCGGCAACACTTCGCGGCAGATTTCGCCGAAGATCGAAGCCGACAGCGGGCTGGTCTCGGCCGGCTTGATCACGATGGTGTTGCCGGCCATCAGCGGCGCAGCCATCCGTGAAGCGGCGAACAGGATCGGATGATTGAAGGGAGTGATACGACCGACCACGCCATAGGGCTCGCACAGCGTGAAGTGCAGGTTCGACGAGCTCGCAGGGATGGTCTCGCCCTTCATTTCCGATCCGAGGCCGGCATAGTATTCCAGCCCCACTGCCGCATATTCGACGTCGGCGCGCAGCGAGCCGATGGTGTTGCCGGTATCGGCCACTTCGACGTCGAGCAACTCCTTCGCGCGCGCGCGCAAACGGGTGGCCACGGTGCGCAGCAGGTTGCCGCGTTCCAGGACGGTGAGTTCATTCCAGGCCGGTTGCGCTGCCTCGCCCGCTTCAACCGCGCGATTCACATCGGCGGCATCGGCCGCCGGCGTGCGTCCAATCTCCTGTTCGTTGGCGGGGTTCACCGAGGTGAGCCACTGGCCGTTTTTACTGCCGGTCATTTCGCCGCCGATCAGCATCGGAAAATCCGTGACGTTAGCGCCCATTCGCCGCTCCTATTACTTAAACAGTTTACGCGAGAGACCGGCCGAGACGGTCCATCTCAACTGAAGATTGTGGGGTGATTTTACTCAAGACCGTTGGATACGCAAACGGTAATTCTGACGATAGCGGGATTTAACGATGGTGGACAGGGAAGGGCGGCTAGAGATTGGTGCCGGCGGCGGCGCAGATCCTTTTCGTCAAATCGGATTGCGCCGCCGCGAGCTGGATAACTTACCGCAGAATCTGGCTCAAGCCGGAAGCCAGGCTATAGTGGCCGATGTCATCGAAGTTCCGGCCCTGGTAGTTCTTGCAGTCCTCGTTGAACTTCCACGCGTCGCCCTGAGGATCGGTCGACATACCCATGGTGAGATGGGCGGCCTGCATGTCCCACATCGGGCCGAACCAGTTGTCGGTATCGTCGGTATAGCCTTCATGCGGCACATTGCGCCCGATAAACATTTCCTGGGTCATCTTCCAGAACTTGCCGGCGGCGTCGTAGATCTCCTTGTTCTGGCTGACATAGGTCACTTTATCGACGTACATGACGCTCTTCGTATAACAATAGCCCTGTGCGCGCGACGGGATTCGTCGTACGTCCAGCTTCCACGTGGGCCGAATCTCGAATTTTCCGATTATCGGTTTGGGGAAGAAAACGGGACGGTAATAATTGTCGAGGTTGCCGACATTCTTCCAACTCGAAATGGTCATCATCTGCAGCGTCTGGCCTTCGCCGATCACGTTGGCGTCGAAGATCCGCCAGTCGCCATTGAAGTTGCTCTTGTTGGCGTCATCCTGAGCGTAGTCCGTCCCGACCACCGGCGAGCAGCGCGCGCCAGCGGAAAGGCGCAGCGAACGCCGCAGCGCGGGGATGAACAGGAAAGTGTCTATCGGCTTGGACAGATCGGTGTAGTAGAGAGTCAAGTTGGCGGTATACTTAACCTGCTCAGGCTCCGTCAGCATTATGTATTCACTGTAATAGATACCCGCCGCGCGTGGATCATTGACCGGCTGACCATAGTCGCTGATGTGGCTCAGCTTGCGGTAGACCTGGATACCTTTCTCTGCCTGCATATTGCCGTAACGATCTTGCAGGTAGAACGTGTCGTAGCCGCAGAACAGGTGAGGGACGTACACGTACCACATGTTCACTAGAATCTTCCATCCCTTGTCCGGCTCCGTGGGATTGGGGAAGGGCATTCCCGCGACGTATCCCGTAATCGTACGGCTGCCGTCCGCAGAATGGACAATCTTCACCTGGCTGCTATATTTCTCGGTATCGGCGTTGAACTCCTTGGGCAATGGAAAGTTATGCGTCGGTCCGATTTCAATCTCAAAATCGGCCGGCATCTTCCAGAAGGTTTCGCCCGCCATCATCTTCTGCATCCCGTCCGGGATGTACTGCTTATACTGCTGCCAGTTCTGCATGTTGATCACGGTGCCCGGCGGCACCGGACCGGGGCTGGTGGGCACTCCGGCGTATTGATATTCGCTGTCGTCCGCCTGTGCGGGAGCGCCGCCAGCGTTCCAGCCGATCGCGAATACCATGAATGCGATCGCGCAGACTATCATCCGTTTCATCGTTAGACCTCCGTCCGGCTTCACACCGGCGCTGTTATTTGATTTCAAAGCTCGCCCTACCCGAAATCACGCGGCCTTATGCTGCGGAATCGGCGTGTCGAATATTTTATGTTGAAATACATCCGCGGCGCGCAGCAGCGTCGCGTCCTCTCCCATCCGCCCCACGAACATCATTCCGACCGGCAGGCCCTCGGATACCGCGCACGGTACGTTCAGCGCCGGCAGGCCGACCGCGTTGAACGGGCAGGTGTTGGGTACCGGCTCCAGTGCGCACTGCACCGATTCGGCCAGCGAACATCCCTTCGGCGGAATTTTGCCCGCTTTGACCGGGGTAGTTGGCATCACCAGAACGTCGCAGTCCTTCAGCGCCTCGTTGTAGGCGGCCAGCAGAGTCCGCGCGAGATTCTGCGCCTTGGCGTAATAACGGCCGTGATACTGCTCGCGCATATAGCGTCCGGTTAGCGCGAATAGCTTGGCGCTGTCGGAAAGATAATCCGCGTGCTCGGCCATCGCGCGGGCGAAGGTTTCGATCATCTCGGTCGGATAAAAGCCCTTCCAATGGCGGCCGGCGCCGCCACCTTCGAGCATGAAAGACAGGATGCCTTCGCCGGCAATTCCCGCCCATATATGGAAGCCGTCGGAATGCATCGGAAGCGAGATTTCCTTAACCTGGGCACCGTACTTCGCCAGCGCGTGCGCCGCCTCGCGTACCGCGTCATCAACATCCTTCTGCGAACGGGTCGGCTGGTTGAGTCCGAAGCCTTCCTTCACCACTCCGAAGCGCAAGCCTTTGATATCGCCCGTGAGCGCCTGGCTGTATTTCTGCGGCATGAGGCCGGCGCGTTGGCGTGGATCGAGACCGTCGGGCCCGGCGATCGCTTCGAGCAGCAGGGCGACTTCGCGGGCGCTGCGCGCCATCGGGCCGGTATGGTCGATGGTCAACTCCATCGGGCCGATTCCCGTATACGGCACCAGTCCGTAGGTCGGCTTCAGGCCGTAGATGCCCGACCATGAACAGGGGATGCGGATCGATCCCGCCTGATCCGCGCCAATCGCCATATCAACCGAGCCGGCCGCCACCAGGGCCCCGCTGCCGGTCGAGGAGCCGCCGGGCGACCGTGAGAGGTCGTGCGGATTGTGCACGATGCCCGAATCGGAGGTGTGGCTGTTGCCGGAGCAGCACAGACTCTCGCAGTTCGCTTTCCCCAGGATGGTGCCGCCGGCGTCGAGAATGCGTGTCACGATAGTGGCATCGACCTTCGGCACGAAGCCCTCCAGCAGCCGCGATCCGCACATCAGCGGCACGTTCGCGACGCAGACATTGTCTTTCATCGCGAGGGTCTTGCCTTTGAGCAGGCCGTCGGGCGCACCTTTTATTTCACAGCGCCAATACCATCCACCCAGCGGATTTTCCTTTTCCGTAGGTTTCCAGTTTTTGCGGTCGGGGTACTTAACCTCCAGGGTCGGCTCGGTTAACTGATCGAGCCGATCATAAGAAGCAAGCGTCGGGTCGATTATCTGTTTGAATTGCTGTATCTGCTCACGCGACAGGCGCATCCCGAAGCTGTCTGAGATACGCGTGAGATCCTCTATCGAAGGCGCCTTTACACTCATGGTCAAATCTCCCGACAACCGTTATGCGCTAAGTGCGCACATTTACTGTGCAGACTGCCCAACGAAAGCGCAGCTATGATTACGAATCAGGACCGATCGCGAAGATATCCCAGCGTCAAATCGCCGTGGCCATCCAAGTGCAGAATTCGCGCCATCGTCGCGAGTTGGCGCAGTTCGCAGGGATTTCCAGACTCTTCGTCATTCAGCACTCCTTGAAATTCGATTCGCTTTACACGCCCGGTCTTGAAGCGACTATCACAGAGAATCCAAGATCGCGAACGCTCTAGCGGTTCTGTTGTTTAGTCAGTCAAGGATAAAGGTGATAACGTGAGTTAAAACTACGACTAAACCTGTGGATCGGCCTCCATTTCAATTACGGGATCGTGCGCTTGTAAGTGCGGTCAAAAGCTACTACCCAAGGGTCTGCCCAAGGAGGAAGTTTATGCGACAGTTCAAGACCCTGGTCGACGGCCTCTGTTTCGGTGAAGGTCCGCGATGGCATAAGGATCAGCTCTGGTATTCGGATTTCTATCTGCACACCGTTCATCGCACCGATATGTCCGGCCACGTCACCACGGTGTGCGAACTTCCCAATCAGCCCTCGGGGCTTGGATGGACGCCCGACGACCGCCTGCTGGTGGTCTCGATGCTTGATCGCAAGCTGATGCGTCTGGATCCCGATGGCCTCAAGACCCATGCCGATCTGAGCGGTCTGGCCGCCTTCTGGTGCAACGATATGGTGACCGATTCGCGTGGCCGCTCATATGTTGGCAATTTCGGTTACGATCTGATGCATGGCGAGGCGCCGAAACCTGCCGAATTAATCCTGGTCGATCTCGATGGCAAGGCGAGGGTGGTGGCCCGCGATCTGATCTTTCCCAACGGAACCGTGATCACGCCCGATGGCAAGACGCTGATCATCGGCGAATCATTCGTCAATCGCCTGACCGCATTCGATATCGCCGCGGACGGATCGCTGAGCAATCGCCGTCTATGGGCGCAAACCGGGGAAGCCACTCCGGATGGAATCTCGCTCGATGCGGAAGGCGCAATCTGGATGGCCTCGCCGATGAGCGCCGAGGTGCTGCGCGTGCGCGAGGGTGGAGAGGTGCTGGAACGATTCAAACCCAGCCAGCCGCCATATGCCGTGATGCTGGGCGGAGCGGATCGCAAAACGCTGTTTGTCGTCACCGCGCCGACCGCCGATCCGGAAGAGTCGAAAAAACTGAGTGGCGGTCGAATCGAAATGACGCCGGTCGAGGTTCCCGGCATCGGCCTGCCATAGCAGGAGGCTCCTCGTTCTGGCGCATGGGAATGCCGGACGCCGCCAATTTCAATGGGCGCGGGGTCTGGCATTACCGCAGCTTAGGCATCACGAGTTCGGCGAAGTCGCGGAACACAGTACGCTGGTAATCCGCAGGAGGCAGCAGGGTGACCTCGGTCATGCCCTCTGCTTCCATCGCACGGATGCGTTCGACCACGTAATCAGGCTCGCCGGTGATGGTAATTTCCGCGATCGCCTCGGGCGTTACGAATTTACGTTCTGCGGGCTGCAGGAAGGTGCAGTGACCATCGTGGATATGTTGAAAACGCGTCTTTTCGGGATAGCTTTCGACCCGCTTCACGTATGCGTCCCAGACATTTGCGAAGTAGGGCGGAATGATCTCGTCTTTGCGGCCAAGATAGGCCCACATTTCATAAATGAGATGCAGTACGCAGGTGACCTGCGATCCGGTTTCGTTAATTACCCGGTCGTCGGTCAACTTTTCGCCTGGGCGCAGCACGCAGACGCTGGTGACGAAGCTGCGATGGAAGTTCTTTGAGAGTTTTTTTCCGGCTTTCTTGGCGCCGGCATTGAGATGATCGAGGAAGCCGTGGACTTCGCGCGGCTTGGCGGTGGTGGTGATCCAGCCGTCGCCAATCTCGCCGGCCAGCGCGATCGCCCGTGGGCCGTTGGCCGCGAGGTAGATTGGAATCGGATCCGCGATATTGATGAAGTGGCGGTCGAGATGCAGGAACTTGATCGGCTGAGTTTTGCCGCGATAGTCATAATCAATCTCCTCGCCATTGAGCAACCCACGCACCACCCGCACATGCTCGCGCATCTCCGCGATCGTCACCGGATTCTGCCCCATCACCCGCATGGAGGTATGCCCTGAGCCAATACCCAGAAACACCCGGCCCGGCGCGAGCTGGTTGATCGAGGCGATAGAATGGGCGGTCACCGGCGGTATCCGGGTGCCGGGCGCGGCGATTCCGGTGCCGATCTTGATGCGTTTGGTGTTGACGGCAGCCAGCCCCAGCGTCACATAGCAATCCGACCAGATCAGATGCGAATCCGGGACGTAGGCGCGGTCGTAGCCCAGCTCTTCGGCGTAACGGATCAGATCCCACTTATCGACGTGGGTATCGAACATGATCGCGAATTCCATATGCTCACCGTATTACGGGGAATAAAGTCCGCAGCGTTTGCAAGTGATAGCGAAACAGACAGTCGTAGCCAAGGGCCTCGACTTTTTCGTTACTGCTGTTCGGTTTCCATTCGGCCTGACAGCGTGCGCGGCGTGCGATAGCGAAAAATCCCCCTTCCCAACCTTCCCCCGCAACCAAGCGGGGGAAGGTGGATTTGCCCCGGTTTGATGGACACTCCGAAAAGCGCGAAAGTACGCGCGCAAGGAGTGCACGGTGGAGAAGGACGGGAAACGGAAGCGGCGGAAGTT
>DAHVFB010000056.1 GCA_027317185.1 Deltaproteobacteria bacterium | reverse complement strand
CGCTGAAAATTTCAGCTCGCGGATAGTCAACAGGATCATCGCCAGCATCGAGGCGATCGTGCAGTAACGGACCCACGGCGCGGCGAACCATTCCGAACGCTGACCGCGATCGACCATGATCTCCAACAGCCCGATACCGATCACCAGGAACGCCATCCCCGGCCAATCGACTCGTCCACCACTCTTTTTCTGCTGGCGCAGATAGGGCGGGTCGTGCAGGAACGCGGAGGCCATGATCAAGGCCACGATTCCGACCGGCACATTGATGTAGAAGTTCCAGCGCCAGTTCAGATTATCCGTAATCCAGCCGCCCACGGTGGGACCGGCGATCGGTGCGAGCTGCAGCCCGATACCCCATACCGCCATCGCCATCTGCTGCTCGTTGGGCGGGAAGGTTTCCATCAGGATGGCCTGCGAGGACGGAATCATGGCGGCGCCGGCGAGGCCCTGCAGCACCCGGAATATCACGATCTGGTTGAGCGATTGCGCTGCGCCGCACAGCACCGAAGCGATCACGAAGCCCGTCATCGAAGCGAGGAAATAACGCTTGCGCCCAAAGCGCGAGGAGATCCAGCCGGTCATCGGGATCATGATGCCGGCCGCCACCAGATAGCTGGTGAGTACCCAGGCGATCTGGTCGACGCTGGCCGAGAAGGTGCCCTGCATGTGCGGTAGCGAGACGTTGACGATCGAACCGTCGAGAATCTCCAGGGTCGCCCCCAGCATCACAGATATGGCGACGGCCCATTTATGGCTGGCCTGCTCGATCGCCGGGGTCATGGCTTCGGCGCGCGCGGCGGTGATCTGCGGCTCAGCCATCCTGGAACTGGCGGCGGACCCAGCGAAATGGTGAATTTTTTCTCAAAATCGAGGGTTTCAACGACCTGCTCTGCGATCAAACAATAAATGACTCGCTGGACCACAGCGACTCCCGTATGGTTTACAATGTTTTAGCTTTAATCGAAGCCGTTGGGAAAAGCGGCGAAGTTTGGCACGATAGCCGCGTTTATGTCCTCAAATAATGAAAATGGATTCGAAACCGGCGTCGGAGTGAATTCGGACCCAGCAGCGGAAATTGGTCACGCCGGTGCTCATCGGGCAATTTCCGACAGTTTGGCCAAGCAGAGCCTGCTTAAATCGCCGCATCCGTTTCCCGGCCGGCTGATTGCGGTCGAGGGAATAGATGGGTCGGGGAAATCGACGCAGTTGCAGTTGCTGGCGCGATGGTTGCGGGCGCGTGGCTACCCGGTGCATTTCACCGAGTGGAATTCATCACGATTGGTGCGCAATGCCATGCGCCGCGGCAAGCGCAAGAACCTGCTGACGCCGACCACCTTCAGCCTGCTGCATGCGGTCGATTTCGCCGATCGGTTCACCTATCAAATTCTGCCGCCGCTCAAGGGCGGCATGATCGTGCTGGCCGACCGCTACGTTTATACCGCATTTGCCCGCGATGTCGCGCGCGGCGTGCATCCGGGGTGGGTACGCTCGGTCTATAACTTCGCCTTGCGGCCCGATCTGACGATCTATTTCCGGGTACCAATCGAGGTCTCGTTGGAGCGGCTGCTGGCGGGGCGCGCAAAGCTCAAATATCACGAAGCCGGGATGGACGTCGGGCTTTCGGTCGAACCGGTCGAGAGTTTCCGCCTGTTCCAGAGCCGGGTATTGGAAATCTACGATGAACTCACGCTCGAGTATGGACTGCGCATTATCCAAGCCACCGGCGAAATTCCCAATCAGCAGCGGGTGATACGCAAGATGGTGCAGGAAGTGCTGCGCGGTTACGACCGTCAACCCGCATCCGGCGACGATGAACAATCACTACAACCATAACGGCCGCCGTTGGTACGGGTATGGCCTGCCCTACGTCAAGGAAAAGCCCCTGCCGGGCCATCTGATTGTGATCGAAAGTACCGACGGCGTGGGCCGATCCACGCAAATCGAACTGCTGCGGCCGTGGCTCGAGCTCGAAGGATTCGCGGTCAGCAATACCGGATGGACCCGCTCGCCGCTGCTGTCGGCGACTATCAACGAGGCCAAGGCGGGACATCAGTTGACCGTCACCACCTTCAGTCTGTTATACGCGGCGGATTTCGCCGATCGGCTCGAGCATGAAATTCTGCCCGCCCTGCAGGCCGGATTTATCGTGATCGCGGATCGCTATATGTACACCGCTTTCGCGCGCAATACCGTGATGGGCGCCGATCCGGCCTGGTCGCGCGAGCTGTTTCAGATGGCTTTGATTCCGGACCTGGTTTTCTATCTTGATATCGAGGTCGAAACGCTGGTGCCGCGGGTGGTGCAGGGCAAGGGCATGGATTACTGGGAATCCGGTATGCACCTCGCGCTCGACACCGACATTTTTGAATCGTTCAAACGCTATCAGCGGCGCATTATCGAAGAATACAAGCGCATGGTGGACGAGTTCGGATTTATCACGATTAACGCGCGCGGCTCGATTGACGAAATTCAGACCGAATTGCGCCGGCACATCCTCGACCACCTGCGTACCGCTCGCGGCCTCAAGGAGAATGCCTCACCCGAAGACGAGTTCGAATAGCGGCAATCGGGATGTCGTCGTCACTCCCAAACGCGGCGAATCGCGACGGTTTCGCGCTTAATCAGCTTGAATGGTAATCCGGCGCCGGCCGAGGTCACCGTGAACCACACTTTTTCCGCCGTCCATATTTTTTCCGGATAAGGCGATCCGATTAATCCGGCATACACCGGTTGCGATCCGATCTCGTCGCGCTTCGATCCCGCACATTGATAGCGCACCGGCTCGCCCGCTATCGCCGCCATCGTGCCGGTCGCGATCTGACAGATGGATCGGTCCTGAAGTTCGATCAGCCACGGCGCCATCACCTGATGGTCAGCCGGCGAAGGCGATGGCAGGCGCGAGGAGAGCTTCAGTATAAAACCCACTTCATGCTTTGACGGATCCGCGCCGCAGATTACCTGACCGGGTTTGCCGGATATCTCGAAACATGGATCGAAAATGAAATTGTCGCGCATACAGCGCCAGGCTCCCGGACGGCTTACCGCGATCGATTCGGTCCAGCATCGTCCGCCGTCCTCAACGTCGGTGGGCAGTGCCGGACGGAACACAATTACCTCAGTGCGAGCCAATCTGTCGGCGGTAGAGTCATGGGCGTTTGGCCGGCAACTCCAGGCGATCGGAATAGCTATTATGGCGACCGCAATCAGTGAGTAGCGTTTCATACAATGATCATCGCACAATCGGAAAGTCGGGTGGCTTTGCATTACCCGATAGGAGATCCGCCGAACAGATATGGATGCGCCAGCACGATCAAAATCGTCGCCACCACGCCGATAGCGATCGCCGCCCACGGCATGTCCGCCGCGGTCCAATGCTCGCGCCCGCTCCACAGCGCGGCGCCAGGCACAAAAGACGTGCGCGCGACGAATTGCCGGTAGCGATCACCGAGTTCGTCCTGCTTGCGGCGATCCTGATGCATTCCGCCGATTATCGAGAGCACCGGGAAAGTCCCGAAAAAAATCAGGTCGCCGGCCCAGCCGTTCATCAGCATATGCGCGACTCCAAACATGATGAAGGCGACGAAACTCGGATGCCGCGTTAGTTTCAACACTCCGGCCGCAGCCGCGTTGGGGGACGCTCCGAGCGTGCTGGGACTCGGATTAATCAGGCCCGCCACCAGCAGGATCAGTGCGCTTAGCATCGTCAGCCATACCAGCCATCGGATTGGTGCGATATCGCGCAGATACCAGATCAGCGTCCCGCTATGTTTGTGATGCGCGAAGGTGATGATCAGCGCAGTCAGAGTTGCGAACGCCACGATCGAATAGACCACCCGGTAGGGAAGTTCGCCGATGCGGGCGACCAGCCGCCGCCGCACCCAAGGCGACGAGATCACCAAGTGGCTCCCGATAAACGATAGCGACCACAATGCAATCGCACCGACTGGACTCATCGTTTTCCCCCTGTATGTACGGCCGGCGTCCCCCTTCAACCTGACGCCGACATTTGCAATTCATCTACCGCTAAGCGC
This sequence comes from Deltaproteobacteria bacterium, assembly GCA_027317185.1. GTDB lineage: Bacteria > Desulfobacterota > Binatia > Binatales > Binataceae > JAJPIG01. The sequence goes on along the minus strand of DAHVFB010000056.1, from coordinate 21,851 downwards.
TCCGCGCAACAACTCGGACGCAGAAAAAAGGCGGACCCGGCGTAAGCCGGACCCGCCCAATTCGATCTTCTGCAGCGTTCGTCAGAGCGCGTGAAAGACGCCGGCGTGACGGATTTTTACTTTGACTCCGTTGATCTCGGCCGGAATCTTCGCCAGTGCCGCAGGCGAGTCGTCGCTCACATAGACCGCCAGCGCGGCGGTATCGGGAGTGTCGCCCGCACCGATGCCGACCGCGGTGACCACTTTATTCCGCAGCAGCCGCCGTGCGTGATGCACTTTAACTTTGCGCACGATCTCGATCGAGGCCAGCAGCGCCGCGCTCGGCGGCGGCGGCGAGCTTGCCATCTCCGTTCCGATCTTACTCGCGGTGCAGCTCTGACCGACCAGGGTCACTTTGAAGGTGCTCAGGATCGTCTGAATCGGATTGACCGCGACAATCATGCTGTTGTTGCTATCCGGCGTGTATGCGGTACCGGCAGCGGGTGTGCCGGCGAACATGATGCCGATCGCTTGCGGGCAGCTGAAATCCTGCGTTACCACCAGAGCTCCTGCATCGCCTGTTTTCGCGAATGTACAAGTTTGGCTCCCACTCGTCGATTCGCCGAGCACGAGGATCTGATGATTGAAGAACGCGGTTCCTGAGGTCGCTGCGTTGCACTCTTTGGCGTATACCACCTTGCCCATCGCATCGAAGGCGTCGATCACTCCCGAGGTGAGGCAAGTGGTACGTCCCATCTTCATCACCGGTAGCGCGTCGACGAGACTGGTATATGGAAACGGTGTGCTGCTGATCTGTCCGAGATTGAGGATCGCACCGTCGGGCCGGATTCCCGGAAATTGCGGGCCACCGGGGCTTTGCTCTTCGTTAACGACCTTTGCGATCGCAGCATCGAGTAGATTGGTCCCGCCGCCATAACGCAACTTCGTGGACTTGGAAAGCTTCGCGACGGTATCGGACGCATCCTGCCAGCATCCAAGGTCCACCAGGCCCGGCTGCACGATATCTTCATTGATGGCCGCCGATCTGGCGGTACTGCTGGTGCGGGCCAGCACGCTGTTAGTACTCAATACGTATGGAATCGAGTTGCTGTCCTGCACCAGCGCCCCAAAAGTGCCGGTACAGCATGAAAGCCCGGTCTTATCCACGCTGTTGATATTGCCGCCCGACACCCCCAGATACGACGGTGGGGGTTCGGCCCCGGTTGCGCAATTCGCCGCAGTGGGAGTGCTATTTGGCACCGGGATTTCTGTAATCGCGCACACACCCGGCGTTGCAGTCGCTGTCGGAGACGCGCTCTGCGCCGAGGCGATCGGTCCGCCCGCGAGCAGAATCATCAGCGCCATCGCCCCCGCGAACGATGTTGACAAAGTAATCGTTACTGTTTTCATTTCCTCCCCTCCCTACCGCCCATTGGATTTTGAAAAAGGCCGGCTCGCGCCAGTGTGAAGTTCTGAACTGGCGGTTTTATGAAATCAACAGAATTGGATTAGTGATGCCGCGCCGCTCCACCTGCTCCCCTCCACCTCAATGCAAACTTATCCTCAGCGCGCAAGCGAGACAATGGGCTTTTAGCACCTAAAATCTGACTGAGTTAGTTCAAGATTCCTGTTATCGGTTAAAACAGTATGTCTTATGCTTACGATTGCCCAAGTAAGGCCAATAAAGCTCCAGCCCTAAACGCTACGGATTGCGGCACTGTTCGGAACCGTTTTCACATGCGATAGAAGTGCGCAATGGCATTACTCAGTCGATTTGGATTGCGAGCCGATACTGCCGGCGGCGCGGCCGGCAGAGACCGCACGATCATTTACGTCACCGCTTTTTTGCGCGCGGCCGGCACTGGCACGACCGGCGTGCTGATGGGCGTTTATCTGGCGAAACTCGGGTTTTCCACCAGCATCATTGGATTGATCATTGCCGCCGGACTCGCAGGCGGAGCCTTCGAGGTGTTGCCCGCGACCTTTGCAGCCGACCGCGTTGGGCGGCGGTTGTTTCTGACGGCGCTCGCGGTTTTGGGTGCGATCGGTGGCCTGGCCGTCGCCAGTTCCTCGCACGCGGTGATTATCGCCATCGCGGCCTTCGCCGGGATGCTCAATGGCATGGGAAAGGATCGCGGGGCGGCGTTGGTGATCGAACAGGCGATCCTGCCCTCCACCACCAGCGATCAGAATCGGACGCAGGCGTTCGCCTTCTACAACGTCTTGCAGGCGGCCGGTGCGGCGCTCGGTGCTCTGCTGGCGGCTTCGCCGCCGGTACTGGTTCGATTGGGAATGCCGGATCTGGCGGCGGCTCGGATAGTGATGGCCGGCTATGGGGTGCTGATGCTGGTCACCGCGATGCTCTATCCGATGCTCAGTGGCGCGGTGGAGACGCGGACTGCTAGTATCGGATTTGGCCACGTCTCCCGGGATACGCGGCGCGTGATGGTGAAGCTGTCGGGCCTGTTCGTAATCGACAGTATCGGCGGCGGCTTTCTGAGTCAGGCGCTAATCGCCTATTTCGTGGCGCTGCGTTTTGGGGCCGGGGTGGGCACGATTGGCTTGTTGTTCTTTGCCGCGCATCTGGCCAATGGCGCTTCTCAATTCGGCGCGGCGTTTCTCGCGCGGCGAATCGGGCTGGTCAACACCATGGTGTTCACGCACATACCGGGTAGCCTGTTGTTGATCGGGTTCGCCTTCGCGCCTAACTTTCCGATCGCCGCGATTCTGTTTCTGATCCGCGAAGGCCTGATCCAGATGGACGTGCCCACGCGCCAATCTTATGTGATGGCGATTGTGCAGCCCGAGGAACGCACCTTCGCCGCGGGCGTCACCGGACTGGTGCGGCTGGGAGGCTGGGCGATCGCGCCGGGTATCGCCGGACTCGCGATGCAGAGCGTTTCACTCGCCAGTCCGCTGATCATCGGATCGTTTCTGAAGGTCGGCTACGATCTGTTGTTATATCGGGCCTTTCGCGAGATCAGGCCGCCCGAAGAAACCGCCGTCGCACAAGCTCATCGCCAATGACACCGGCTCAAAACATGATAGTGCGCGGATTGAGCGGCAAACCAAGTTCCAGGCGTCCAAAGGTCTCGTAGATCGGATCCGCGGTCAATCCAATATGCAATCCGGTCGCGTGAATATCGCGCCAATGCCGCTGCATCGGATTCGTATGGTTGATCCCGCGCGCGCCCGACGCGGCGAATAATCGATCGACGGCCCTGATCAGCATCTGGCCGGCCAGTACGTAGTCGCGATAGGTGAGGGCGCGAAACGGTATCGATTGCAGCTCTTCGATTGACGCGGCCGACTGCATTCGCTTGATTGCATGATCGATTACCAGCTCGGCCGCATCGATTTCGGCAGCCGATTCGGCAATGCGGATCTGCAATGGCATCAGATCCGAAAGGCCGTAGCCGCTATACGCATTGGACTTTACTTTCATCCATTCGACGAAATAGTCGTACGCACCACGTGCTATTCCCAGCGCCGGGCCTAACAGCAACAGGGGAAACGCGCCGACGAACGGCGTGCGCCAGAAGCGCTCCGGATTAAGTTGTATGCCGACCGAAGAACCCTCGAGCGCGCCGCCGAATGGAATCGAGAAATCCGGCGCGACCAACGCATCGTCGATCAGAACGTCGTTGCTGCCGGTGCCGCGCATCGCCGTCGTATTCCACACGTCGTCGATCCGATAATCGCTGCGCGGCAAGGTGAACAGCCGCGCTTCAGGCATCCCGTTGGGATCCTGCGATGGAACCACGCCGCCGACCGTAATCCATTCGCAATGGTCGATTCCGCTGGCCCAACTCCATCTTCCCGACAGCCGGTATCCGCCGGCCACCGCCGTCACCTTTCCGCCCGGAGCGAAGCTGGTTCCGAACAGCGTCCGCGGACTCGGTCCCCATACCGCCTCCTGAACCGCCTTGCCGAATTGCCCGACCAGCCACGTATGCCCCATAAAAAAGGAAAAGCACCAGGCGGTCGATCCGCAGACCTTGCCGATCTCAGCGGAAGTTGCAATCAGGGTGTCCCAACCCAGACCGTAACCGCCCCAGCGTTCCGGCACCAGCGCCTCGACCAGTCCGGAGGCGGTAATGCTCTCGACGATTTCAACGGACAGACGCCGGCGATTCTCGGTTTCGATCGCATGCGGCGCGATAATTTTCGCCAGCTCCCGCGATCGCTCTATGGCTTGCGCGTGAGTCAGATGCGAAGCGTTCGTGCCTGTAGCCATCTGCACTTACCCCCAATTTAGTCCCGACGAATACCCGCCATCGGCAGCGGTCCAATGGCAACCTATGCCAGGCCGATTAGGCCGGGCTGGCGGTTGCCCGCAGGCTGCGTTCCTTCAAGATTGCGAAAAATACCGGCACCAGAATCAGAACGTGGATGGTCGAGGTGATCATCCCGCCGACGATCGGAGCCGCAATCGGTTTCATTACGTCCGAACCAATTCCGGATCCCCACAGAATCGGTGCGAGACTCAGCATCACGACGGTGACCGTCATCAGCTTGGGCCGTAGCCGCTGAACCGCGCCCTCGATCACGGCGGCTTCGATATCTTCATGCTTGAGCGGCCCCATCTCGATGTGCCGGTTCAGGGCCTCATGCAGATAGATTACCATCACCACGCCGGTTTCAACCGCGATACCAAACAGCGCGATATAGCCCACCCATACCGCGACGCTGAAATTGAAACCCATCAGGTATTGCAGGATAAGTCCACCGGTCATCGCGTACAAAGTGGGGAAGATCAACACCGCCGCCTCCACCGTCGAATGGAACAGCATGAAGAGCAGGGCGAAGATCGCCACGAACACGACCGGCAAAATGACCATCAGTCGTTTTCGCGCCCGCAGTTGCGATGCGTACTCGCCCGACCACTTGATCGAATAATCCGGCGGCAGCCGAAGCTCGCGATCGAGCGCGGCCTGGGCGCGTTTTACGTAGCCGCCATAATCCGAGGTCGATAAATCGATATACACGTACCCCGTCATCTGCGCGTCCTCGTCCCGGATCATTGAAGGCCCAGGCGCAAGCTGGACGCTGGCCACTTCGCCCAACGGAATCTGGGCCCCCGATGGCGTCATGACGAGCACGCGCCGCAGCGTCTCCGGATCGTCACGATAATCCTGCAGATAGCGCACGTTTATCGGATAGCGCTCGCGGCCTTCGATCGCGGTGGCGATAGTCTCGCCACCGATACCCGAGCTGATTGCCTGCTGCACCTCGCCGACCGTCAATCCATACTGCGCTGCGATGCGGCGATGTACGCGAATGTTGAGATAAAAGCCTTGTGCGACCCGTTCCGCGAATACGCCGCGAGTCCCCGGCACTCGTTCGAGGATCTCCTCGACCTCGCCGCCGAGCCGCTGGATGCCGCCCAGATCGGGGCCTTGCAGCTTAAGTCCCACCGGAGTTTTGATGCCGGTCAGTTCCATGTCGAGCCGGTTCTCGACCGGCATGGTCCAGGCATTTGATAGCCCCGGAAACTGAAGCTTCGCGTCCATCTGCGCGATCAGACGATCGTAAGTCATTCCCGCTGGCCACTGGCTGCGCGGCTTCAGCATGATGGTGGTGTCGTACATGTCCAGCGGGGCATTATCGGTCGCGCTGTTGGAGCGCCCAACCGTTCCAAACACGCTCGCGACTTCGGGAAAACCCTTGATGATTTGATCCTGTTTCTGCAGCAGATTGGTCGCGGTGGCGATCGAAATGCCGGGCAGTGCGGTCGGCATATAGAGTATCGATCCCTCGTACAGCGGCGGCATGAACTGACTCCCAAGCCTCAGCGCCAGCGGCAAAATCAATACTAGAAAGATCAAATTCGCCGCGATCGTGATCGCGCGATGCCGCAGACACCATCGAATCACCGGCAGGTACAACGCCTGAAAAAAGCGGCTGATTGGATTGTCGCGCTCGGGCCGCAGGCGCCCGCGAATCAGCGAGAGCATCAGAATCGGAACCACCGTGATCGCGAGAACCGACGAGAAAACAATCGCGAAGGTTTTGGTGTCGGCCAGCGGCCGAAACATTCGTCCCTCCTGCGATTCCAGCAAAAAGACCGGCAAAAACGCCACCACGATTATCATCAGGGAAAAAAACAGCGGCCGGCCAACCTGCTTCGCCGCTCCGATCAGGACGCGCTGACGCTGCGCCTCGTCGATTGCGATGCCGCTTTGCGCTGCCCGTTGCTGTTCCTCGGACAGATGGCGATAGCCGTTTTCGACCATCACGATCGAGGCGTCGACCAGCACCCCGATCGCCAGCGCCAGTCCGCCGAGAGACATGATGTTCGAGCTGACCCGCAGGTAGTACATCGGAATGAAGGTCGCCAGGATCGCCAGCGGCAAAGTTAGAATGGGAATCAGCGCGGATCGAAGATGAAAGAGAAAGACAATAATGACCAGGCTGACGATAATCGCCTCTTCGATCAGATCGCGCCGCAAGGTCAGGATCGATGCTGAGATCAGACCGGATCGATCATAGCCGGAAACGATCTGAATCCCTGGCGGAAGGCTTTTTTGCAATTCTGCGAGCTTATGTTTGACGCCCTCGATAACCGTAAGCGCGTTGCCGCCGTAGCGCATCACCACGATGCCACCGACCGCCTCGCCCGCTCCGTTCCATTCCGCCACGCCCTCGCGCAGGTCCGGGCCGAGACTGACCACGCCGAGATCACGAATCATCACCGGCGTGCCGTTATGATCGGCCACCGGAATGTTTTCGAGGTCCGCGACTGACTTGATATACCCAAGGCCCACCACGTTGTAGGCCGCCGATGACATCTCCAGCACCCGGCCGCCGACCTCGCTGTTGCTGTCCTGAATCCGGGCGATAACCGTGCGCAATGGGATGCCGAGCGCCAGCAGGCGGTTCGGATCGAGTTTCACCTGATATTGTTTGACGAAACCGCCAATGGAGGCGACTTCGGCGACATTCGGCACGGTTTCAAGCGCATAGCGGATACGCCAATCCTGTAGGCTGCGCAATTCAGCCAGATTATGCGTGTGGCTGCGATCGGCCAGTACATACTCGAATACCCAACCTGCGCCGGTCGCATCGGGACCCAGCACCGGCGTGACGCCCGCCGGAAGCTGGCCACTAAGCTGCTGAAGATATTCGAGTACGCGGCTGCGCGCCCAGTACATGTCGGTGCCGTCCTGGAACACCACGAAGACATACGAATCATTCGGCATCGTCTGCGCGCGTACGGCTTTGACGCGCGGCGCCGCCAGCATCGCGGAGACGATCGGATAAGTGACCTGATCTTCGATCAGGTTGGGCGGCTGGCCGGTCCATTGGGTGTGGATGATCACCTGCACATCCGAAATATCGGGCAAGGCGTCGAGCGGAATCCGGTCGAGCGACCAGATTCCAGCCATCACCAGAGCGACGATACCGAGCAACACCAGGAAGCGATTTTCGTTACACCAATCGATGGTTCTTTCGATCACCGGCGTTCCCCTTCACATCCCACCGGCGGCTGACAGGTCGAACTGCCTGCTCGCGATGGTCTCATCGTTCTTTGTCGCCACCGCTGTCACCTGCCAGGTTCCCCCGCCGGGCAAAGTGAAATTTCCCGTATAGTCGCCGTTGGCGCGATCGGTGAGCGTGGCTTGGACGCGCATCGCCGCCATCCCCATCGCAGGCATTGCCGCCATCGAAAAAGTCACGCTGATGTGGGCGCCTGCGATCGGATTGCCGTGTGAATCCTTCAACCTCGCGCTGATTCGGTTGCGCCCGCTCACCGGCGGATTCGGAATCGTGACGATCTCCAGCGTTGCGGCGGGGTTAGTATGATCGTGCGCCGAAGGTTGCGCGGCGTTGGCACTGACGCCCGCGGGAGGCGGCGCGAAAGTGCCGGCGGCGGCCTGAATCTGGCTTTCTGAATCGATCAGGAAATTAGCCGAGGCTACGATCCGATCGCCGGCGCGTAGTCCCCGGTAGACGATTAGCTGATCGTCAACGCGCGGACCCAGTTCGACCTTGACCGGCGTTAAATATCCGCTGCCGCGATCGATAAAGGCAATGTTACGCATCCCCGTGCGCAGCACCCCGCCGGCCGGAATGACAGTCTGATAGCCCATCGGAATTCCCAATCTGACCCGCCCGTACATCCCGGGCTTCAATTTCCCGGCGCTGTTTTTAAACGCGATCCGCACTCGCGCGGTCCGTGTGACGGTATCGATTTGCGGCCAGATATAATCCACCGCGCCGGCGAAACTTTCGCCCGGATAAGCGTCGATCGTCAGCAGCGCCCGATCGCCAGCCCGTACGAGGCCGATTTCGTCCTGGAAAACCGCCGCGTAGATCCAGACGGTGGAGAAGCTGGTGATGGAATACAGTTTGGTGTCCGGCTGCACGTACATGTTTGGCAGCGCATTGCGCTCCACGATGTACCCCGCTGCCGGAGAATAAATTGTCAGCACCTCACGCACCCGGCGTTCGCGCGCGAGCCGCGCGATCTCGCGCCGCGGTATACCGAGCAGCGCCAGGCGATCGGCGGCCGCCGCGGTCAGCGATTTCGCGCCCGCGGCCACGCCCGCCACCGTGCTGTCCGCCACGCGGTCCTGAGCTTCGAGTGCGAGCAGGTACTCCTGTTCAGTGCTGGCTAGATCGGGACTGTAGATCGTAAACAACGGCTGTCCACGGCGGACGTATTGGTAGCTCTGATCGGCGAACACCTGCTTGATCCAGCCGGCAAAGCGGGTCTGAACGTATGCCTGAAGCTGCTCGTCCGGTTCGATATTGCCGGTGGTTTCGATCGATTTATCGACCGCGCGCCGTTGCACGGTCGCGAAGGTGAGACCGATCAGTTGGCGGCGTGCGGGTGTGAGTTGAATCGGCGCGAGCGCCGGCGAACTGTTATCGGCGGCGCCGGCCGGAGTTAGCGTGCCGGAGAGGATCAGCGCCAGAAACATGATCGTGCTTATTCGCTTCATTTCAGGTCACCCGCAATCTGTTCGAGCTTCGCGACCGCAATCTCACGATCGGCCAGCTCGCGGTAATACTCCTCGCGAAGATTCAGCAGATCGACGAAGGAGGAAATCAGGGTCTGAAAATCGATTTTCGAAACTCGATAGGCCGCCAGCGCTGCCTGCATCGAGTTCTCAGCCTGCGGAATCAATCCCGCGCGATATATATTGAGCACGCGGTCGGAAGCGTGGATCGCGACCAGTTGATCCGCCGCCGAGGCGCTCATATCGAGTTCGCCGGCCTGCGTCTGTGATCGTGCGGCAGCCAGTTCGAGTCCGGCCTGATCGATTGCCGGCGTCTGTTTGCGCCAGAAATAAAGTGGAATCTTCGCACCCAGCGTCAGCATGTAGTAATCGGGAAAGCCGGGCCCGGTCTTCTCGTAGGCGTAGCCGACGTTGAAATCCGGGAGGTAGCCGCGCCGCGCGAGCGCCAGCGCTTTTTCGCTGCGCTGTTCCGCCGCCCGATCGCTCCCCACTTCCGGCGAATGGCTGCGGACTGCGCTTTCGAGTTCGGCTGGCGTTACGTGAACCGGCGTCGGTTGCAAATCGCCAATCGTGATATCAGGTGAATCCGGATCGCGTCCCAGCACGGCCTTGAGATCGATCTGGCGCTGTTGCATCTCACGGTGATGATGTTCGACCGCATTCAGTATTTGCGTCGCCTGTAGCTGAGACTTGATCACGTCCTGCGCCTGTCCCTCGCCGACGCGGTAGTGAGCCTGCGCGATGTTCTGTATCTGCTCCAGATCGCCTCGTTCGGCTTCGAGCATGGCGGCGGTCCTGGCCAGGTAAAAAAGCTCGAAGTAGTTTTCGCGGACTTTCTCCGCCGCGCTGCGCTGCGCAGCTTCATACTGATGGCGCGCGACCTCAGCGTCCTGTTCTGCAATCTCGCCGCGCAGGCGCAACTTGCCGGGACCGGGAATTTCCTGCGATGCGCCGATTCCGGTGTAGTAGAAATTGCTGGTCTCGTAGCCCGCGCCGGGTCGCGGACTGCCGACCGTAAACTCCTGGAGCTGAACCTCGGGATCGGGCAGCGTCCGCGCTTGAATCGGCACGCGGGTTAGCGCCTGCCAGTGCGCCCGCGTCGCAATCACCTCCGGGTTATGGATCATGGCCTCCCCGATCAGCGCATTAAGATCAGGCTTCGCAGACGTTGATTCCGCTTGAGCATAGGGCGGAAGCGTGAGCGCCAGGACAAGCGCGATTATCAGGATGAATATGGATGCTGGCCGCGTTGCCACAGCCCGAAACATTCCTGTCATGAAAACCACCGATCGCGTTGAACCGTTGAGCAGCGGCAGCAATCAAAGCCGCCGCCTGGGTTGCTACTGTCCGGCGCGAAGCTTCGCGCGCCTGTTGGCGCGGAGGGCTTTCGCGGCCGGTGTCGGCGTTGCTACGCGATAACGATGGCGATCAGATTTGTCGTGAACAGAGCAGCGAAAGGGGGTCGGGCCCGGTATCCAAACTGGCCGCAGCGGCGTGAGCGGACCTGAATGAAACTGCGAAGCGGAATATGAGCGATTGATCGATCGAGCGGCCAGCGGGTTCAATCATCACCGCCTGATTCATCGCGACACACTGGAAGCCCGAAGCATTGTCGGATAAATGACAGCAGCTCCGGTCTGCCGGCGGCGAACTGGCCGGGCAATTGGTCGAACAACAATTGGCGGAAGAGGCCTGCGCGCGCGAGCACCATGCGCCGCCGAAGGTAAACTGCGCGGTCATCAACAGGATACTCAGCAGCAAGGCGATGCGGCGCATGGAAACGACGCTACTGAAGTTCTTGACACGACACAAGACAGCGCCCGACGGCGGTGCGTACTCGCCCATGTTGACCGAATCTCGAAAAAAAAACGGGACGGTGAAGGCACCGCCCCGTTCGATCGGGTGATGAGGATCCGCTCGATTCAGTCGCCGCTCTGATCGGGTAATGCGTGCAGGCTGCCCTTGAGCACCATCGAGGTGATTCCGGGAGGGCCGCAGATGACAACGCCGACCAGGCTTCCACTGTCGGTTTCGATCACCTTGGCGCGGTTGCCATCCGAATCCGCGACCAGCAATCCGAAGTTAAGCGACCCGGTGTTGTTGCCGCCGGTCAGCGGAATCACCATCGAGTAAAGCCCGGGTGCGGTGCCGGTGCCGGTAAAGCTGTAGGTGCCGCCGGTGGTGATAGTGTCGGCGCACGAATACTGCGCGTTGTCGCCGCGCGTAAAAATCAGATTGCCGGTGACGGCGCTGGTGCCATCAAAGGTCAGAGTGCCGAGCACCGAAACCTCGCCTGGCTTTCCGTCGTCGGCAAAACCGCTCGCCTCAAAGACGTAGGTGCCGTTGAGCGTCGCGGCCGAAAACGAACTTCCGCTACTGTCCTCCTGAGACCAGTTGCTGACACTATGCGGCATGCGATGGCCGGCCAACGCCGGGGTCGCAGCCGACAACACCAGCGCCAGGCCCGCGATCCAGATGCCATTAATGTTGCGTCGATTCATAGCCCATTCACCTCCCTTCATGAGCCATGTTGTAGACCTCCGTCGCGAGCGGCACAAGCGGTCAAGGGCAATAATGCGCAATAAAAAATAATAATAAGGAAGAATAAGCGACGGTACGCGACATAAGGTGACGCACGCTATTCGGAGCCTTGTTGATTTGAGGAGGATAAAAAGAACTTTGATTAGCCTTATTTCGGGCAGGCTATCAGAGTTTCGAGACGCGGAAGCGCGCAAAAAAATTTTTGATCAGATCGGAAAACCGAGCATCAACCGGCTCGCGGGGCTTTTCCCTTCCAGGTAACCGAGCCTTCGACGAATAGCTGCACGAAGCCATTTGGATTGCTGCTCGCCGTCGCACTTCCGCCGCCAACGGATTCCGCGAATCTGCCGGTGCCGCCGGTTATAAGAAAGCTGCCATTGAAAGCGGCCGGCGCAGGCGAAAATCCGTCGCCAGCAGGACCGCAGAGCAAACCCACCTGAAAAAAATCGAGCTGCCCCTTATGCTTAGTGGTGACCGTCCCGGTGCCATCGACGGGGAAACAAATCTGATTGCCGGCAATTATCAGGTTATAAAAGTTCCAACTGAAATTTGACGAGACCTGGGCATTGCGCCCGGTTGCGACGCCATTGGCGATTCCTTCAAAGCTTGAAGTGCAATTCCCCCCTTCATTGCAGCTAAAGGTCGACGGCCCTGAGCCGATAAACGAGAACAGAAACAAGGTCTGGCCGGGAATCGGAGAGGGGCCGACCGCCTGCGCCATCGCGGGGCGGCCGCTGCTGACCAACGCAAGCGCCATCACGGCAAAGATAGTAGCAGTAACCTTTTTTCCGCAGATCATAGGGAGGAACCTGCTAATTGATACTGCCACTGCCAGCAGGGAGAGGGGTCGATGTAGATGTAGGCGTCGACGTCGGAACCGCCCGGCCCTTGGTCAACAAACCATCGAAACGCACGATCGCCGTCAGTCCGTTGCCCACCGCCGGTGATCCGGCATTTGAATCCGCCGGAGCATTGCCGCTGATAAAAAGATTGTTCTGGGTAAAGTTGCCCGAACCCACGGAAGTGGCGAAACGCCCGGTACCGCCACTCACGATATAGGTCGCATTGAGATTGCTCGGACATCCGCCCGGGGATGGCTCGCATAGCAATCCATTGAAGGTGAAATCGATCTGGTCGCCACGCTTCGTGACGATACTGCCCGAGCCGGCGGCGATTGAGCAGCCTTGGGTGTTGCTGTTGATGTCGGAAGTCGAATCCCAGGTCATGGCCTCACTGAAGGTGGCCTGCTTGCCGATCACGTTGCCGCTGACTTGCGCGGTAAGGCTCGCGCTGCAGACGCCGTACTGAGGATTGCAATTGACGGTCACCGGCCCGGAGCCGAGCAGCCCGAATTCGAATAATTTCTGACCGTTACCGCCTGGCGCTCCGCCCAATCCCGCGGCGGCCGAGGTCGCCATCAGCACAACTGCCAGCGCCGCCATGACTACAGATGAGACTTCCCGGTGCTTTACGCGCGCCATATCAAAACCTGCGCCATCGCGCCTCCTGGCATAATTTAGCTTTACTACAGTTTATCAATGTATTTTTGTACAGGAGGGCAGGTCAAGACACGCTACATCACGTCCGAAGAGTATTAAGGTTAATTAGACCTCTGATCCCTGCCAAAAGTCAAAATCAAATCGTTCGTTTAGTGGCTATAAATCGGCAATCGCATCCCGATCGTCACGAGGGCACCGCTTGCGACACCCATTAACGCTTCACCGGCGACCAGCCCGGCGGCGAACAATAATCCGGTGCGTGAGGATCCGCTTGCCTCGCCATCTGACAAAAAAAGCTGCGCCAGCGATCCGGCCAGGATCGTAACCGCCAGTCCGAACGGCAAATAAAGACCGATCGCCACCGGCATCACCGGAGTCCGCAGCCGGCGTCCACTGCGCACCATTGCACGATCGAACGCCTCGATCGCAACGGCGATCGCCGCGCCAATCGCGATCATCCGCCACGGCAGATTCCCGCCGAACACGCCGCGAGTTATCTCGGCCATTAGAAATGCCTGCGGGGCGGGCAGCGCGCCGGCATGAGCCGACGCGGTCCCCGCGATCCCGTAGCCGTTGATCAGCAGGTTCAACACCGGAGCCATCACGAACGACGAGGCAATTGCGCCGATCAGCACGCCGATCTCGAGGGCGCGCGGCGTGGCCCCGACGTGATAGCCGGTGGCCAGATCGTGCAGCGAATCGCCCGCCATCGCAGCCGCGACGCAGACTACCGCTCCGCTCATGATCGCGAGCCGGACTCCGGTGGCGGCATCGAGCCCGAGCGCCTTGAGCAGTAGCGCGATACCGAGCAGCACGATCACCGCGACGCCGGAGATTGGATTGTTCGAAGCGCCCACTACACCGGTGAGATAGCCCGCGATAGCCGAACCGAAAAAGGCCAGTATCACCAGCACGATCGCGAGCACCGCGCTTAGCCACAGGATTCCCGAAAACAGCATCGCGATCGCGAACAGCGCCGGAATGCACAAGGCCACTGCGATAACCACCGTACGAATCGGGAGGTCGGTGTCCTCGCGCGCAGTAATCACCTCACGCTGACTGCTTTTGATCAATCGCAGACTCTCGCGGGCGGCGTGTCCGATTGGCGTTCGCAGCCGCCAGATGGTGGTGAGCCCGCCGATCAGCATCGCACCCACGCCCAGGTAACGGGTTTGCGTGCTCCACAAAAGATGCGCGGCCGCCGGCGCCGCCATGGTGTGCAAATCCGGATGCAGCGCGGTCTCGAGTGGAATCATCAGGAGTGAATTGATCGCGCCGCCCACGAACACCAGCATCGCGATCCTGAAACCGACGATATAGCCAACGCCCAGTAATGCGCTCGAGAAATCGAACGAGGCCGAGAACGCGCCGCCCATGATCCATCGCGCGCCCGCGATGCTCTGCGGCAGCAATCCGATCACGTCTTGCAAGGCCTTGACCGTCGCCGCGATTATCCCGCCCCACACCAGCGGCATCGCGGCGCCGGCGGACTGTCCGGCCTGCAGCACTTGCGCGCAGGCGATACCCTCGGGAAACGGCAGTTTTTCCTCGTTGATGTACGCGCGCCGCAGGAACACGATTAGCAGACTGCCCAGCGTGCCTCCGGTCACGCATAAAATTGTGACGTGCCAGTACGAGAGCGCCCCGTGCGCACCGAGAATTACCAGCGCCGGAAACGTGAAGATCGCGCCGGCGGCCACCGCTTCGCCCGCCGACGCGATGGTTTGCACCAGGTTATTCTCAAGTATCGACGCCCCGCCGAGCGCGCGCAGTATAGCCATCGAGATCACCGCCGCGGGGATACTGGCCGAGACCGTCATCCCCGCGAACAGGCCGAGGTAGGCATTGGCGGCGCCGAGAATCAACGCCAGGGCGAGACCCAGGATGATCGCGCGCGGTGTGATTTCCCGGAGCGGAAATGCGGCGTCCACCGGCCGTGGCGAGGTCCGCCGGCGGTCGGTTTCAGCACTCAAGTGGGATACTTGAAGCCGCTCATTGCGCGGCGGAGGTCTTGTACGAAGCCAGCGGGACGGTCGGCTGGCCGGCAGCGTCCCAGCCCACGATGCCGTCCTTCATAGCCGAAAGGTTGGTGTAGCCGGCTTGCGCTGCCCGCCGGGCAGCAACTTCTGAAGCGTCTCAATGCCGGTTGGTGCAATAAAAGACCAGCTCCGCGTTTTTGTCCGCTGGAAGCGTTTGGGCGACGTCGTAATCGTCAGGGGAACTCAGCAGTACGGCACCGGGGATGATGCCATGTTTGGCGCGCACATCGGTCACATTGGCATCGTAAACAAAGACGTGTGAGTTCTTATCGCGCATCAGTGCGGCCAGATCGGCGACATTTATCTTCTTGATATTGTCGTTCCGATCCTCATGATTCCCGAGCAGCGACGACAGGCTGAAGGCGCGCACGAACGGCACCGGAGCGAAAGCGCAGCCGAAGGCAATGGCCACGGCGAGAAGAACAAGTCTTGTATGTCTAGTCATCATGGCAGTGATCGCAGCCTAGCATCGGGCCCACGAGGCTTAAACCCATCGCGAAGCGGCCCGTCGGCGATCGTTAGCGAATGTCAGGAATTATAGCAGCGTATTACAATCTGTGATACAATTCTAAAGGTAATGAGTTCGTTGAATGTCAGAATCGCTCCTGCCACTGCGGCATATGTGGACCGGCTGGCGCGGGAGACCGGACGTACCAAGTCGGAAATAGTGCGTCAGGCGATCGAAAACCTGCGCGAGCAAGCCGCCCGGTCCACCGCCGTACCACCGGCCGCAGCGATGGCCAGTCTGATCGGTTGCTGGGATAGTGGCGGCATGGGGCTTTCCGAGCGCACCGGCGAGCGCTTCGCGCAACTGCTACAGGAAACACGACATGCCCACCGTGCTGGTCGACGCCGGACCGCTCGTCGCGCTGATTGACCGCAGCGATCCTCATCATCAGGCTTGCCGGGAAGCGCTGACCACCATTCGCGATCCGCTGGGCACGGTATGGCCCGCTTTTACCGAAGCAATGTATCTGCTGCGGTCATCCGCGGACGCCCAGCGAGCTTTGTGGGACATGATAATCACCGGCGGCGTGCGTTTCATCGAGCTTGGCCACGACGATTGTCCCCGGATGCGTGAATTGATGCGGAAATTCCGCGACCTGCCGATGGATTTGGCGGACGCCGCGCTGGTGCGGGTGGCCGAGCGCGAAGCTTTGCGGCGCATCTTTACCATCGACCGCCACGACTTCGAGATTTATCGGCCACACCGCCTCGGCCGCTTCGAGATACTTCCCTAATCGCGAGTGGCCGTTGCCCGCGCGGCGTCGATTCGGATGGCCGCGACCTGCCCGCTAATCTCGGCGGCGCACCCGTAGCAAGTTGCCCTCGCTGACGACTTCGTAAACGTCGGCGTGGACCCCCGTGAAATTTAGGCATTTGCCGGTGATGAAATGGAAGATGTAGCCGTGATGCGGGCATTTGAGCATCTCGCCCATCACCTTGCCGGTCTCAAGGTCGGCCTCCTGATGCGGGCAGATCCGTTGGATGCCGCATAGCTTCTGACCAACCTTAAAAATCAGGATTTCCTCGCCGCCCGCCTCGACCGTCAACGGAAAACTGGCGGTCTGGAGATCCACGCCCTCGATCGAATGCCATTGCGAATCAGCCATCGTCACAAACTAGCGCGGTTGCGGCGCGATCAAGCGGCCACTTGCGCATGACCGTTCGACACCGCGGCCAGCCGCTCCATGATGAAGCCCTTGGGCTGTCGCACGATCGCGATGCCGGCCTGATAGGTGAACGGACAATCGAACAGACAGGCAAGCAGTGCGCGCAGCGCCTGTTGGAGCGGTATTCCGCTCGCAGCCTGGACCGCATGGAAGCGCCGATGCACCGCCATCGCGACCTCCATGCCGATTTCCATCGTGTTGAAATCCGGCGCATTCCATTCAAGATTCGCCAGCGCACCCGCCAGATCGCGCAGGAATTCCTTCTGCCCGGCATTCAGATGCAACGCCGCATCCGGAATATGATCGGAGGCGATCTGCATGCTCCAGTTGTCAACCTCCTGCGCGATTTCCATATCGATCGTGTGACGCCGGCCGTCTTTGAATACCATCAACGGCATGAACCGCTGATTGCCGGTCCGGCGATTCCCCTGAGTGTCGGCGAACTCGAATTCGCCGTCCTCTACCCGCAGGACGGTTATGTCCGCCGCGCGACCCGGATGCAGCGTGCCGTGCCGATCGTCGAACGACAGCGCGCGGGCGGCGTTGATTGTCACCCGCTCGATCACCTGTTCCGGCGTCAGTCCGAGCTGCAAAAATATCGACATCACGTTGGCCAGCGAATAGGTCGGCCCGGTCACGTTGACCTGCTGCAGGTCCGAGCTGATCACGTGCGGCACCACGCCTTGCGCATAAGCTTTTTCCGCGGTCACGAAGCTGAAGTTGTAGGCCCCGAAACCGACGTCGAACAGCACCCCACGCTTCTCGGCCGCATACACTTCGGGCAGCACCCGTCCGTCGGGGTCGAGGATATTGCCCGGATTCGAATGATAGATGTGCGTGATCATGTCGCCGCGCTGAGCCATATCGAGCGTGACCGGCGTGACCGCCGGGCCGTCGCTCTTGACGAAATCGCCGATATGCACGTACAGCGGCAAATTCAGAATTTCCGCCAGCCCCTTGGCCATCTTGACCACGCCACTGCCGTAGGTGGAGAAAGCGCCGACTTTGAGATAGCGGATGTCGTCGCGATTCTCACCCATCACGTCGAGCCATTCGATTAGCGGCAGTCCGATGATAGCGCGCAGGTCGCCATCGACGATCTCCCCGCTGGTGATGCCAATCGGGCTGATATAGGTGCCGCAGTAGAGGTTGGCGACCGTCAGATCGCGGGTCAGAGCTTTATATTCGCGATAGGTCGAGACGCCCGGGCCGCCCGGTTCGACATAGGTGGTGACGCCCTGGGTGATTCCGACCCGATCGGGCCATGCGAATCCCAGGATGCCGTAGACGTGAACGTGGATATCGATCAACCCCGGAGTGACCAGCTCGCCGCTGACGTCGATCACCTCCGCGCCGGTCGCATCGAGGTTCTTTCCGATCGCCGCGACCCGGCCGTCCTTGATCGCGACATCGTTGATCGCGTTGATCGCCTGAGCGGGGTCGATTACGCGGCCGCCTTTAAGCACCGTGTCGAATCCCTGGGCCATGAGGATGCACCTCCCGTGCGGGCTGATCCCGGTCAATCCTCTTTTATTCCCCTTTGATGCGGTCTGTGAAGAGCGGCGAACAAGGCTGTCAGCCGCTATGTGACGCCGCCGCCCGGTCGAGATCGCGCGACGGTATCACCAGTCCGATTGGTCCGATAAACAACAACACCGCGCCGATCGCCACCGGGACCAGCGCGGTCGCGGCGATCCCGCTGCGATCCCAGGCCATCCCGGCCAGCAGCGGCGTGATAAACGCAAGCGCGTAACCGATCGTGAACATGCCGGCCGAAAGCCGATGGATTTCATCGGGCGTGCGCGCTATCAGCGGCGGAAACACCCAGTTGACCACAAAGGCGATCGACGAGGCGAAGCCGATCAGCGCCGCACCGCCGAGCCTGCACCAGGTGTACGGGGCGAAAAAAATCAGCAGCCCCACCGCAGTTCCGATCGCGCCGGCCTGAATTGCGCGTGGCCGTCCGACGAATACCGAGGGGAACATCGCGATCGCAATTGACGCGGGTATTTGACCCGCATTGAGCCATCCGAGCGCCGGCGCGATCAGATGCGATGCGTGCACCGTATGCAGATAATCGGGAATGAAGGTGTTCGCGCCGAAATAGGCGATCGAGGTGCCGGCCTGCGTGATGCCCAGCCGCCAGACGGTGGCCTCGCGGAAGTTCGGAAACCATCCGGGCCGTTTCGCGGAAGCGCTCCGCCCCAGCGATGGCGTCACCCGCCACAAAATCGCCACCGTCGCGATCGGAACGATCGCCCATACCGCCAATGCCGCAGGCCAACTGCCCGCCAGCGGCAGCACCACCGACGAGGTCAGCGCGGCTCCGATCACCTCGCCCATCAACAAGCCGTTGGTGTAAACCGCGGTCGCCATCCCGACCCGCGCGGGCGTCCAATGGTAAACCAGCGACGGCAGCGCCGGCTGCGTGATCGCGACGCCGGCGCCCATTATGAAGGTCATCGCGAACAGCATCGGGATCGAGGGTCCCACGCCGCGCATCGCCGAACTCAGTCCGATCAGTGCGATTCCGAACAGGATCGCGCGCCGCGCGTCGAAACGCGTAATGATCATCGATCCCAGGATGGCCGCGCTCGCCAGCATCAGGACGGGCAAGCCGGTGAGCGCGGCGACGCCCGACTCGCTCAGTCCGAGGTCGCGATGAATCAGCGGCAGCAGCGGTGGAATCGCGAGCAGCGTGATCCGCAGGTCGAAACCCGCCAGCCACAGCAGCGCCAGCTTCGCCCATGGAATTCGATCGGAATGTTCGCTATCGGCGCGCAAGATCGCGCGACCATAGCGTAAAAGGGCGGACGCCGAAATTGTCGAGGCCGCCGACGGCTTCAGGCCGCCGAGTTGCCGGCCTGCGCCGCGCCGTTGAGCGCCCCGATAACCTGTTTGGAATCGGTAATCCAGCCGAACAGCCGTTCCATGATCAACAGCGACGCTTCGTGATTGCTGCGCGAGGTATCGAAACCGATCGGTTCCGCGGTGCAGTCCTCCACCACCAGGCAGCGGAAGTCGCGGAACATCGCGTCGCGCACCGTCGATTCGACGCAGACGCTGGTGGTGCATCCGGTCACGATCAGATTGGTGCAGCCGAAGGTCTTGAGCGTGGTCTCCAGGTTGGTCTGGAAAAAGGCGCTGTAGCGATGCTTCGAGACCACCGCGTCGCCTTCCTGCGGCGTCAGCTCCTTGACCATTTCAGTGTTCCAGGTGTTCTCGACCAGGATGCGTCCCGGCCGCCCGTCAGGCGAGGTGACGGTGTTCCCGATTTTCATCGAACGCTGAAGCTTCATCCAATGCGGCGACTCATGACTGCCCGCATCGGACATGTCGGACCGATGCTGCATCTGGATAAAGATCACTTTCATGCCGTGTTTGCGCGCCTCATTCACCACGCGCGCGGTTGGCGCGACCGCCGCCTGGATCTGGCTGATATCGACCCCGGCGCGGTCGAACATTCCGCCTTTCGATCCGAAATCGTTCTGCATGTCGATCACCAGCACGCCGGTGCGCGACAGATCGATCGTCAACGGCTCGGGCCGTGCGGGGACGGTCACCAGTTTCGATACTTCAGCCATGGCTTACCTCATCGCGAATTGTGCTGGCAGCTTCGCTCCCTGAGCTAGCGCGGATGGAACAAAACTGCAACCGAATCCGCGCCCGAGTTAAATCCCGGCCGCTCTATATGGATCGACTTGCTTGAGCGCGCAGGTGCGGTAAATAGTACCGCGATGGCGATACTTATCGAGCAGGCTAAAGTTATCGAGGCGGCGGGCAACAAACCCAAGCTGATTCAGGAATTCGTGGGCCGGGTGAATACGGATACGGCCGCGGTCAGTCTCGCGCGGATGACCAGCCCGTCGGGATGGGTCGAGCCGGGACAGACGCCCGCGTTCGACGAATATTCGATCGTGATTCGGGGCGCGCTCAGAGTCGAGTCGAAAGCGGGCGTGTTCGAGGTTAAAGCGGGGCAGGCGGTGTTCGCGCCGCGCAGTGAATGGGTTCGCTACAGCACGCCCGGTCCCGACGGCGCGGAATACCTCGCGGTGTGCATGCCCGCCTTCTCGCCCGATACCGTGCATCGAGACGAGTAAGGCCACAGTTCGACGGCGAGCCTTCATTGTCCGGACAATGTCCGGATGCTATAAAGAGCAAGAAGAGGTGATTTCGATGCCGATGGCAGTTTCAAAAACAGAGCGGATAGACGTGCGGGTCAGCCCCGCCGCCAAGAACACCCTGCAAATGGCCGCAACGCAGGCCAACAAGACGGTCAGTCAGTTTTTGTTAGACGCCGGTCTGACGGCTGCGGCCGAGACGCTGGAGGACCGGCGCTCTTTCGTGCTCGACAAACAGCAGTGGAAGGCCTTTTTGAAGATTTTGGACCGTCCTGCCCGAGTGAAACCTCGACTCGCCCGGCTCCTCGCTGAGCGGAGCGCCCTTGAGTGAGCGGGGCCACCTCGCCCGAACCGCCCTCACCGATCCATAAGCTCAGCGTCGAAGACATCACCACCGCCTTTGCCTGCGGACAGGACGAGCTTAACCGCTTTCTGAAGAAATTCGCGCTCGCGAATCAGGCTGCCAACGCGGCGCAGACCTACGTCACCTGTCGCGCGAACCGCGTTATCGGCTACTACAGTCTCGCTGTCGGGTCGGTACAACCTGAACAGTCGCCGCCACGCGCAATCAAGGGCCTGGCGCAGCATCCGGTCCCCGTGATGATACTGGCCAGATTGGCCGTAGACGGTTCCGAGCAAGGCGCCGGTATCGGCAAAGCCCTTCTCAAGGATGCCTTACTGCGGACGGCGCAGGCCGCGGACATTGCGGGAATTCGCGCGCTCGTTGTGCACGCAAAGGACGAGAATGCGCGCCGCTGGTACGAGCAATTCGATTTCGAATCGAGCCCAACCGACCCCCTTCACCTATTTCTACTACTGAAGGACCTGAAGAAGCTGCTGAAATAGGTGAAACGCTGGGAGGGCGCGTAGACGACCCACTACTCTTGCAAACGTCCGATGTGCATCGGACTGTTCCAGCCGATCATTTTCCTGAAAGTGTCTGCCGCTTTGCCCGGATGACCGGCGCGTGCGTTCAAAACCCCAGTTATTTGATGCTGGTGGAGATGCTTGTGAAGAAGTCTCGGAGTGAGGC
>DAHVFB010000055.1 GCA_027317185.1 Deltaproteobacteria bacterium | reverse complement strand
GTTCCGCACCGCCGCACCGGGGTCGTCGAGGGCCTTCCGCACAGCCGCATCGGAGCCGGTCCCGGACGATTGGACGCCCAGCGCGATCGCCACTCCGCCAACCATCGCGACGCCAATGAAGACGACCCCGAGCAGGCGGTTGAAACGGCCGCCGCTGGAATGCTCCTGTTCCTGCTCGTCCTGGTCCTGGATCGGAGTTTCGGTTGCCATGCTCGTCACCTCTTTGATGCGCAGCTCGCGGACTCGCCTGCTCGCTTCGCCTGCGGCTCCGCTAGCGGTTCCCGCCCGTGTAGCTGATGGTTACGCGGTCCTGATCGCGCCCGACTCCGGAGACCAGAATTGCGTTGGTGAACAGCCGATCGACCACGTAGTAGTTGCCGGCCACCCGGTAGTTGACCATCTGGGTCCCGCTGCCGGCGTTGACGAGCAGCGCGGGCGCTTCGCTGGTCTTCATCCCGGCGGGCATCTGGATGTACACATGCGAACCGTCATCGAAGGCCCGAATCGGCCTCCACGGGACGTTCCCACCGGCCACGGTGTACACGAAATTGAGTTGCTTCGGGTCGACGTTCGCGACCTTTACGGCGTCGCCTGAATCGCCCGGCGGATCGGTTACTTGATGCTTGACCTGCGCCGCTGAATCAGTCTCTTTCATCGCAGTCAGAAGTTCATCGGGATAATAGAACTCGACCTCCTGCATCGCGTGGTTTCCGCGCGAGCGCAGAATCACGTGGTAGATGTGTTTCGTCGTATAGATGGTCAGGTTGGTTTGGATGCCCGCTGCCTGCGGCTTGACCGCCAGATGCGGCACGGGATTGCGCGGATCGCCTGACGCCGCCGGCGTGGACAGCCAGCGCTCGGTGTCGCCCATGGCCACGTCGGTAATGGTCTCGCCCGGCTGAAGCTGGATATCGGTGGTGCGTAGCGGCTGACAGTCGACAATCGGCCCGGGTGCTTCATCGTATGGATAGAGCAGCATCTCGCGTGTCTTGTGGACCGGCCACCTGCCGTCGTGCTGATGCTCCCTGATCGCTGCCTGAACCTCGCTCGGCTGCTGCGCAAGAAGCTGGGCGCCCGTGGGCAGTTCGGGGTAGGCCGGTGCTTCGGTTACGAGCTTGAGCGGTGGCGGAGCGGGCGGTGGTTGAGCGGCGCACGCTCCGAGCGTCAGCGCCAGCGTTAGAGTCCCTGCCGATGCGATACGTTTCATGACCGTTCCCTCCCGTTCGTGGATGCCTATCCCTGCTGCTGCGTCCAGCTGATCTGCGTTACGTAAAATCCGAGCGGATTACTCAAAATCGAGTGGTCCGAATTGGGCGGAACGATCTGCGTTTGCAGCACCGCTTCCCAATGCGATGGTGCGCTGATTTCGACCCCGTTCAGATCGTGCGGCGTCTCGCTCCATCGGACCTGGTAGCTCTGTCGCGACAGTTGCAGGATCGAATCGATCTGCACCGAGACGGTCTGCCTCTCGGCGATCTTGAACGGGTTATGAGTGAAGCCGTCGGAGTGGTAATACGCGTCGAGGAATCGGTCCGCCGCCCCGCGCGCGTGGGCGAGCAGCGAGTTGAGCATCTCGTGCTCGACCTGGGGATCGGTGCTGACCGCACGCGCGTTGCGGATAAAGGCAGCGACTTCGTAGCGCTCCATCCGCGCCGTCACATCTGGCGCTACTGATGGAGTGAGTGGCTGCGGAACGGTCAGCGCGTAGCCGAGCTTGTCTACCTCGACGACGTATGGAATGAAGCGGCTCCGAGTCGTGAGCCAGACGATCCCGCTCGCGAGAATCAGACAGACAGCAAGCAGCCCGCCAGCGGCGATCTGCCAGTTGCGTTTGCCGAGAACGAGATCGCCATATCGCTCGTCCCATTCCCGGCGCGCTTCAACGTAGGGGTTCGCGGCCATGCTCCACCTCACGGGACACCTCGAGATCGGCCGTGCGACGTGGCGAATTACGATCCGGGAATTGTCCGATTATTGTCCGAGAACTGAACGCAACAGGCTCCCAACAGAACCAAGACGCAGCCGTTAAAACCGTTGATTTTGTTGGATTATATGGAGTTGAATTGGCAGGACTTACGAGTGGGCTTAGTCTTTTAATCAGAGGGTCCCGGGTTCAAGTCCCGGACGGCTCACCATCAAAACCATCGCCAGGCTCTAGTCGATTCGGTAGCGCTTGCGCTTGCGCCATAAGGTTGAAACGTCGATCCCCAGCGTCGCCGCCGCATCTTCCAGGGTTGGCGATTGCGCCAGCACGCGCACGATATGCTCGCGCTCAAGTTCCTCGAGGCTGGTCGGCTCGGCCGGTTCAGGCGTGGTGGAGTGGTCGACGAACAGGCCGTCGGGCAGGTATTCCGGGGTGATAATTTCGCTGCGTGACAGCACCACCGCCCGCTCAATCGCGTTGCGCAATTCGCGTACATTGCCGGGCCATCGGTGGCGTTGGAGCACCACGGCCGTTTCCGGCGCGAAACTTAGCGGCGGCCGCCGATTGCGAATCGCCGCTGCCGTCAACAGGCGTTGCGCCAACGGCAGCACATCCTGCGGACGTTCCCGCAGAGCCGGCACGTGCAGCGCAATCACATTCAAGCGATAAAACAGGTCTTCGCGGAAGCGATGGGACGCGACTTCGGCGCCAAGATCGCGATTGGACGCCGCGATGATCCGCACGTCCACTTCGATCGTGCGATCGCCGCCGATCCGCTCGAAGCTCTGCGCTTGCACAAAGCGCAGGAATTTCGCTTGTAGCGGTGGCGTCAGATCCGCGATTTCATCCAAAAAAACCGTGCCGTGATCCGCGGCCTCGAGGCGGCCCGGCTTATCCTTCAAGGCGCCGGTGAACGCACCCCTGGTATGGCCGAAAAGTTCGCTTTCGAGCAGATGCTCGGACAGGGTGGTGCAGTTGATTTCGACAAACGGCTTGTCGGCTCGCCGGCTCCAGCGATGAATCTGATGGGCCAGCACATTTTTGCCGGTACCGCTTTCACCGACCAGCAGCGCGGTCGCATCGCTGCCCGCCGCCTGCCGCGCGGTATCGAGCAGCAGGCGCATCGTGGCGCTGTTCGTGTCCAGTAAAGGCCGACCTTCAATCGTATCGCGTAAGCTGCGATTTTCCGCGCGCAAACTGCGAACTTCCATCGCGCGCGAAATCACCTGTTCGATCTGCTCGAGCGAGAACGGCTTGCTGAGGTAATCGAAGGCCCCGGCCTTCATCACCGCGACCGCGTTTTCCACCGTGGCGAATGCGGTCATTAAAATCACGACCGTGTCGGGCGTCTGCTGCTTGATCTTTTGCAGCAGTTCGAGCCCGTTCATTTCCGCCATCCGGTAGTCAGTCAGTACCAGATCGAAAGGCTCCTCCCGCGACAGGCGATCGAGAGCCTGCGCGCCGCTCTCCGCGCCGATGACCAGATGCCCCAGAGTTTCCAGGAAGGTGGCCAGATGAGCACGAATATTCTTTTCGTCATCAACGATGAGGATTCTGCCCATCGGTCCTCCGGTCGATTGGCAATTCCACCGTAAAGCAGGTGCCTTCACCGGCCGTACTGTCGACGAAAATCCGGCCGCGATGCGCCTCGACCATCTCCTTTACGATAGTTAGCCCGAGTCCCGCCGCGCCTGGTTCGGAACCGTTGACGTCCGATTGCGCGAAGCGCTCAAACAGGTGTTCACGGATCGGCGCTGGAACGCCCGGTCCCGAGTCCTTGACCCGCAATCGAATAGCGCCGGTGGATTGCTCGGCCGAAATCTCGATTGCGCCGCCGGCCGGCGTATAGCGAATTGCATTAGCGATCAGATTGGAGATCACCCACGAAAGTTTTATCAAATCGCCCATGATCTCCGGCAATGGTTCTGCGATTCGGCAGCCAAGCGTCACTTGCTTCTGTTCGGCCTGAACCGAAAAAGTCTTCACCACGGCTTTGACCAGCCGCGCCAAATCGACTGCTACGGTATCGATTCTGATCATGCCAATCTCACCGCGCGCGAGGTCGAGCAGATCGCTCGCGAGACGGCGAATGCGGCTGACATCTTCGTTAATCGTCGCGAGCAGTTCCTGCTGCTTCGGGGCAAAAGCAGCTTTTTCCCGCTCCAGCATTTCGGCCGAAAGCGCCAGCGAGGTGAGCGGAGTTTTCAGTTCATGCGATAGCGTCGCAACCAGGTTGGTGCGCGCCCGATCCTTGTCGCGCAGGTAGGTGATGTCCTGCAGAATTAGAATCGTTCCCAGCGGCCGACCGTCGCCCTGCAGCGGAAGCAGCTTCAGCACATAGGTATGATCGCGGCCGCGCACGTGCAGATCGACCTCGATCCGGCGCGCGTCCCGATCGCGGCTGGCGCTGGCATTGACCGCCGATCGCACCCGCAGGTAATGCGGATGGCTGCTGTTCAGATCGTCGAATGCGCTGCCTAAAGCCTCCTGCCGCTCGACGCCCAGGATAATCGCCGCCACCTCGTTGATATGCGTCACGACGGCGTTGGAATCAATCAAGACGATGCCGTCCTCGATACTCTCGATAATCGCCTCGGTTTTGTTTTTTTCGTACAACAGTCGGTCGACGTTGAGCTTTTCGAACTCCTCCAGCCGCTCGGCCATGCGATTAAACTCGGCCGCGACCGCCTGGAGTTCGGCAATCGGCTGCGGACCGAGGCGGAGGAAGGGGCCGCGCAAGCTGAAGCTGCGCAAACGATCGGCGAGTTCAGCCAGAGGCCGCGAGATATTCCAGGCGAGCGTCCATGATAGCGTCGAACCCAGCAACAACAACGCAAACAAGCCCAGGGCGAATTCGTAGGTGAGCCGGTTGCTCATTCTGGTCGCACGGCTGTCGGCGCGGAACATCGCGTCTCGATTAATCTGAATTAGCCGATCGAGTTGAGCGTGAATCGCTGCGAACTGGCCGTCGTTGGCGCGAGCGGCGCCAACTGCGACCGATGCGAACAACTTGCGGCTTCCGAGGTCGAGATCGCGGGCGAGGGCGCCTTCGCCGGTCTCCGTGATGTCAGATTCCTCGGTTGCAATCCAATAGTTGAATCGATCGCGGCTGGCCGGCAAAACCGCCGCGCCGCGACCGTCGGCGAGCGCAACCTGCAGCTTCCATAAGGCTGCGTGCATGTGTTGTGCGGCCTCGATGCTGACGTAGTTGCGATACAGTGTATCGCGAATCGAACCACCCAGCTCATGCACCTTGGGCAAGGCCATCAGGCCCAGCACCAGCGCGATCACCAGCAGCGCCAGCGTGCCATTACGAATCCGATTGCGCAGCAAGGGCGGGTTCATGGCCTCCGCTCATCCGGATCGCCAGCCACCACTTCGACATCGAAGTCGCGGGCTTGTGCGAGCATCCGGTTGGTTATCGATCGGCGCAGCAGACGCTTCCACAGAGTCGGATGAGTCCGGCCGATCACGATCCGCGTGACCTTCTTCTCCCGCGCAAATTCCATGATCGCCTGAGTGACATCGGACGCTTTGAGCCATACCACCTCGGCGCCCATATCGGCCGCGAGGTTGATATTGTTCAGCAGCGCGCGAAAATTTGCCGTGCTGATCTTCTGGACCGATTCCGATGGTGTTTCGATATGTACCGCGTACCAGCCGGCGTTGAGTTGCGCAGCCGTCCGCGCGGCCTTGCGCAGCAGTTCTTCGCTGCCTTCGGGATTGGACGACAGGCATACCATCACGCGTTCGGTGACGGCGGGCCGCCGGCCGCCTTCGCGTCTGAGAAGCTCCAGTTCCTCGCGATGGCGCCCCTGATCGCGCGCCACTTCGAGCAACGCCAGCTCTCGCAGGGAAGCAAGATTGGACGGTTTAAAAAAGTTTCTGAGCGCCTGTTCGATCTGCTCGGGCGGATATATTTGGCCTTCGCGCAACCGCTGACGCAGCTCCTCAACCGAAATATCGACCGTCACCACCTGATCTGCGCGGCTAAGCAGAGCATCCGGTACGGTTTCCCGGATCTCGACGCCGGTGATACGCCGCACCATCTGATTAAGACTTTCAAGATGTTGGATGTTGCAGGCGGTGATGACGTTGATCCCGGTGGCGATCAGCGCCTCGACATCCTGATAGCGCTTGTTGTGTTTGGAGCCCGAAACATTGGTATGGGCCAGTTCGTCGACCACCGCGAACTCGGGCTTGCGCGCGACGATCGCATCGACGTCCATTTCCTTGAGCTTGACTCCGCGGTATTCGATTTCGCGTAACGGGACGATTTCGAGCGCGCCCACACGGGCCGTGGTCTCGGCCCGGCCATGGGTTTCGATGAATCCCAGCACCACGTCACGACCCTGTTTCGAGAGCTGATGGGCCTCGTCAAGCATGCGGCAGGTTTTTCCCACCCCCGCGGCGCAACCGAGATAGACCTTAAGACGCCCCTTTTGCGACTGCGGCGTCAGATCGAGAAAAGCTTCCGGCTCCTTGCGATCCTCATCGTTCATGAAGGCTATGGTCCGAACGATTCCCTCACCTTGTTACTGGCGGATCAGAAAGCGTTGCTCGATTCTGATTCATTCCCGATGGATTTGTTGCGGTCAAATTATCCAGCGCCAGGTTAAGTTCGAGCACGTTCACGCCGGGCTCGCCCAGTACACCGGCCCATCGCGGCCGGGTATGCCTGCGCACCAGCGCGCGCACCGCGGTCTCGCTGAGGCCGCGCGCTTTTGCAACTTCCGGCGCTTGCAGGCTGGCGGCGGCGGGAGTGATCTCGGGATCCAGGCCGCTGCCGGAGGCGGTCACCATATCGACCGGCACCTGAACTGCCTTGTCATGTGGGTTTTGTTCCATGATGTTCTTAACGCGCTGACGCACCATCTCGATCAGTTTACGGTTGGTCGGCGCCAGGTTCGATCCGCCGGAGCTGTCAGCATCGTAGCCCGCATCGCCGGCCGCCGACGGCCGTCCATGAAAATATTTGGGCGCGGCGAAGTTCTGTCCAATTAATTCCGAGCCGGCCACCCGCCCATTGCGGACAATCAGGCTGCCTTGAGCCTGATACGGGAACAGTAAATTGCCTATGCCGGTGATCGCCAGGGGATAGGCGATCCCGGTCAGCACGGTCATTACGATGGTCATCCTAATTGCGATCCACCAGTTCATCGTCTTTGCTCCTTAAGCCAACTGCAAGGCCGAGATGATCAGGTCAATCGCCTTGATCCCGATGAACGGAATGATCACGCCGCCGAGGCCATAGATCAGAAGGTTGCGGCTCAAAATAGAAGCCGCGCCGAGCGGCCGGTATTTGACGCCACGCAAGGCGAGCGGAATGAGGGCGACAATGATCAGGGCGTTGAAGATCACGGCGGAAAGTATCGCGCTTTGGGGCGTGGCCAGATGCATGATGTTGAGCGACTGCAGCTCTGGATAGCCGATCACGAACAGTGCGGGGATAATTGCGAAATACTTGGCGACGTCGTTGGCGATCGAGAACGTGGTCAGCGCGCCGCGGGTGATCAGCAACTGCTTGCCAATCTCGACCACTTCCATGATTTTGGTCGGGTTGGAGTCGAGATCGACCATGTTGCCGGCTTCGCGCGCCGCCTGGGTGCCGGCGTTCATCGCGATTCCCACGTCGGCCTGCGCCAAGGCCGGCGCGTCGTTGGTGCCATCGCCGATCATCGCCACCAGCTTGCCCTGCGCCTGCTCGTCGCGAATCAGTTGGAGCTTGGTTTCGGGCGTGGCTTCGGCGCGGAAGTCATCGACCCCCGCCTCGTTGGCGATTGCGGCGGCGGTGAGCGGATTGTCGCCGGTGATCATCACGGTGCGCAGGCCCATCGCACGCAACCGCGCGAAGCGCTCCCGGATGCCTTCCTTGATCACATCTTTTAGATGAATGACGCCAAGGATGCGCGGGCCGTCGGCGACCACCAGGGGGGTACCGCCGCTTCTTGAGATGCGTTCGACGATAGGCGCCAGTTCAGCCGGAATCGCACCGCCATTGTCACGCGCAAATTTGACCACCTGATCGGCCGCGCCCTTGCGGATACGCCGGCCGCCGACATCCACGCCGCTCATTCGGGTTTGTGCGCTGAATGGAATGAATTGCGCATCCTTCTCGGCCAGCTCGCGTCCGCGCAGATTGTAGTTGCGCTTGGCCAGCACCACGATCGAGCGTCCCTCGGGGGTTTCGTCCGCCAGCGAAGCCAGTTGCGCCGCGTCGGCCAGTTCTTCCAAACTCACCTCCAGCGTCGCAATGAATTCACTCGCCATCCGATTGCCCAGCGTGATCGTGCCGGTCTTGTCGAGCAGCAGGGTATCGACATCGCCCGCCGCTTCGACTGCGCGGCCCGACATCGCCAGCACGTTGTGCTGCACCAGGCGGTCCATGCCGGCGATACCGATCGCCGAGAGCAAGCCGCCGATGGTAGTCGGGATCAGGCACACCAGCAGCGCCACCAGAACCGGGAGCGACAAAGGCGTGCCACCGTATAGCGCAAACGGATAGAGGCTGACGCACACCAGCATGAAAATAATTGTGAGACCGGCAAGCAAAATGCTGAGCGCGATCTCGTTGGGGGTTTTCTGACGCTTGGCGCCCTCGACCAGCGAAATCATCCGGTCGAGAAAGGTTTCTCCCGGGTTGGCTGTGATCCGCACTTTGATCCAGTCGGAGATCACCGTGGTGCCGCCGGTGACCGCGCTGCGATCGCCGCCGCTCTCGCGGATGACGGGGGCCGATTCGCCGGTGATCGCCGCTTCATTCACCGCCGCCACGCCTTCGATTACCTCGCCATCGCCGGGAATTACTTCGCCGGCTTTGACCAGCACCACGTCGCCACGGCGCAGGGAAGTGGCCGGCACCATGATCTCGCGGCCCTCCTTAATCTGCCGGGCCTGAGTTTCGGTGCGCGTGCGGCGCAGATTGTCGGCCTGCGCCTTGCCGCGTCCTTCGGCCATCGCCTCCGCAAAATTCGCGAAGCCGACGGTAAACCAGAGCCAGATTGCGATCTGCAACTCGAATCCGATCAGTTTGCTTCCGGCGATCACGTCGCGCAGCAGGATGACGGTGACGGCGGCTGCTGTCACCTCGACCACGAACATCACTGGATTGCGCGCCTGAATCCGGGGGTCGAACTTGCGGATTGAATCGCGCAAGGCGCCGTTGACAATGTTGCGATCCCACAGTGCAGTCGCTTTACGCTCCGGCATTGAGTATTGCCTCCATGAGAAACCGATGGCTTAGAAAAGCTGGTGTTGAACCATTGCGAGGTGTTCGACGATCGGTCCCAGCGCATCAGCCGGGAAGAAAGTCAGCGCGGCGACGATCAAGATCACTGCGGTCAGCAGCACTACGAAGACCACGCCGCCGGTTGGAAACGTGCCGGCGCTCGGGGGTACGGTGCGCTTGCCCGCCAGCGATCCCGCGAGCGCCAATACCGGGACTTTCATTAGAAAGCGCCCGCCAAGCATGATGATCGCCAAAGCCACGTTATAAAACATTGAGTTTGCATTGAGGCCGGCAAAGGCTGAACCATTGTTGGCTGCGGCCTCCGTGAAGGCGTAAAGAATTTGTGAAAAGCCGTGCGGGCCGGGATTCGAGATCCCCGCCAGCCCCGGTTTGATTACCACCGCGATCCCGGCCGGTATGAGAATCAGGGCCGGGAAGATCAGGATGAAGAGCATCGCGAGCTTCATTTCGCGAGACTCAATCTTTTTACCCAGATACTCCGGCGTGCGTCCCACCATCAGGCCCGCGATGAACACCGCCATCACGGCCATCACCAGCATCCCGTAGAGACCCGAGCCGACGCCGCCGAAAATGATTTCGCCGATTTGCATGTTGACCAAAGGGACCAGGCCGCCCAGTGGCGTGAAGCTGTCATGCATCGAGTTAACCGCGCCGCAGGAGGCATCGGTGGTTACCGTGGCCCACAGAGCGGAATTGACGATTCCGAAGCGGACCTCCTTGCCCTCCATGTTGCCGCCGCTTTGCAGCGCGCTCGCATGCTGATCGACGCCCATGGCGGCAAACTGCGGGTTGCCTTTCTGCTCGGCCCAGATCGCCGCGGTCGTACCGATCAGGAACAAAATCGCCATCGCGGCGAACAATGCCCATCCCTGCCGGCGATCGCCGGCCATCTGGCCGAAGGTATGCGTCAGGCCGGCGGCGATCGCGAAAATCGCCAACATCTCGAGCAAGTTGGTCAGCGGGTTCGGGTTTTCGTACGGATGCGCCGAATTCGCATTGAAGAAGCCGCCGCCATTGGTGCCGAGCTGTTTGATGATCTCCTGCGAGGCGACCGGTCCCTGCGCGATCACCTGATGCGCTCCTTCAAGCGTGGTGACCTGCGTGTAGGGACTGAAGTTTTGCGGTACGCCCTGCCAAATCAGTACCAGCGCACCGACGATCGAGAGCGGCAGTAGAATCCATAAAACGGCGCGCGTTAGATCGACCCAGAAGTTGCCCAGGGTGCTAGCATTGCGCCGTACAAAGCCGCGGATCACCGCGATTGCGACCGCAATTCCAGTCGCGGCCGACACGAAGTTGTGAAAGGCGAGCCCGGCCATCTGCGTCAGGTAGCTCATGGTCGTTTCGCCGGCGTAGGCCTGCCAGTTGGTATTGCTGGTGAAGCTCGCAGCGGTGTTGAAGGCCAGATCGGACGGCACCGCGCTCAAATGCTGCGGATTGAGCGGCAAAAATAGCTGGAGCCGCTCGATCGCATACAGCAGCACCATCCCGACGCCGCTGAACAGCAGCATCGAAACGGCATATTCAGCCCAACCCTGCTCGCGATCCGGATGAACCCCGGCCAGGCGATACAGCAGGCGCTCCAGCGGACGTAAGATTGGATCGAGGAAGGTTTGCTCGCCGGAAAACACTCGTGCCATATAAAGGCCGAGTGGAACGCTGATGATCGTCACCAGCGCTGCAAATATCCCCACCTGGATCAAGGCATTGATCAGCACGTCAGCCTCTTCAGAACTTTTCGGGAAACAGAATCGCGTAAACCAGATATGCCGTCAGAGCGGCGGCTATCAGCGAGCCGATAATTAATTCGACGGGAGTCATAGCCTTGCACACCCTCGCACATAGGCGAGCGCTAAGCCGAAGAAAAAAGCAGTGACGGCCAGAAAGATAACGTCAAGCATGCCGTCCTAATCAGCATCAAGCATGCCTTACGATATCAGCCGAAAATTACGAGTTATCTGGCAAGCCGGCGCACCTGTAATGCAAAATGCCGCAGGGTTTCAATGCAAGATGCAATGCTGAGATCGCGTTGCAAGTCCCGCCTTGACAAATCCACCTGAGTGCGGAACAAAGCCCCATAGCTGTCCGCCATAAATCCGGTATGCGGCGAAAATACGGCCGCCAGATTCCGCGCTTAACCAAAGGTAAAAACAACCATGGCATTTACCGATTTGAGGGAGTTTCTCGACGCGGCGGTCCGCACTCTGGGCGAAGGCGAGGTGCGAAAGATCGATGGCGCCAGTTGGGATAGCGAGATTGGTTGCGTCACCGAGATGATGGCCGAGCACGGCGGACCGATTTTGCTGTTCGATCGAATCACCGGCTATCCCGCGGGCTTTCGGGTGGTCAGCAACTTTCTGATGACGCCGCAACGGCATGCGTTGGCGCTCGGAATCTCACCCGATCTGCCGCGGCTGGAACTGCTGAGAGCCTGGAAGGAACGCAGTAAACAGCTAAAGCCAATCCCTCCCACCAAGGTCAAGGACGGGCCGGTGACGCGCAATGTGATGGAAGGCAGTGCGATCGATATCGAACGCTTCCCCGCGCCGCAGTGGCACAAGCAGGACGGCGGACGCTATATCGGTACCGGCCACATGGTAATCACCCGCGATCCCGATACCGGCTGGGTCAATATGGGAACTTACCGAGCCTGTATCAAGTCGAAGGATCGGCTGACATTGTGGATGATCGAGGATCGTCATGGCCGCGAGATGGCCTGAAATACTGGGCGCGCGGTGAAGCCTGTCCGGTCGCGGTCGTGCTCGGATGCGAACCCGCCACCTGGATGGCATCGCCGACCAAGCTGGAATCCGGTGTGTCCGAACTCGACTATGCGGGCGCATTGCGTAACGCGCCGGTCGAAGTGATCGATGGGCCGCTAACCGGACTGCCGATTCCGGCGCATGCTGAAATCGTTATCGAGGGCGATATTCCGCCGCCCGAGGAAGAGACCGCGCCGGAGGGACCGTTCGGCGAATGGCCCGGCTATTACACCCATAGCGGTCCCGAGCCGGTGGTGAGAATCAAACGCATCATGTTCCGCGACAATCCCATAATCCTCGGCGCGCCCCCGCTGCTGCCCTATACGCCGCAATTCGGGTTGCCGCTCCACGCCGCCCGGCTGTGGGACCATCTTGAACGTTCCGGGGTCAGCGGACTGCGTGGGGTTTGGAGTTTTATGGGCGGCCTGCTGGTGGCGGTGTCGATACGGCAGGCATACGCGGGCCATACGATCCAGGCGTTGCTCGGCGCCAGCAGCCTGAAGGCGTGGGCGATGGACCGCTACTTCGTCACCGTCGACGAGGATATCGACCCGTCGGATCTAAACCAGGTGCTGTGGGCGATGTGCACGCGAGTCGATCCCGCCGAATCGATCCAGATTCTGCGCGCATGGACCACCGATATCGACCCGCGGCTGCCGCCCGAGAAGCGGGCGATCAAGGACTTCACCATGGGCCGGGCGCTAATCGACGCTTGCAAACCGTTCACCTGGCGCGATCGCTTTCCGGCCACGAACCGATTCGATGAGCAGACGCGCTCGCAAATCTGGCAGAAATACGGCAGTTACTTGTAATCGGCGAAAGCAGTTACGGGCAATCACTCGGCCCGTGAAGTGACCGTTCTGACGGGCTGAAAAATTCCAACTCGATGCACTGGAGGCTGGTACGATGATCAAAATGTACGGCGTAAAGATGTCGCGCGCTGGAAGAACATTGTGGGCATTGGAGGAAATGGGGCTACCCTATGAACAGGTG
Source organism: Deltaproteobacteria bacterium (assembly GCA_027317185.1). Classification (GTDB taxonomy): domain Bacteria; phylum Desulfobacterota; class Binatia; order Binatales; family Binataceae; genus JAJPIG01. Next base: position 13,329 of record DAHVFB010000055.1, on the reverse strand, counting down.
CCGATCCGTCCGCGCGAGGACACCCGCAAATCCGACTTTTTAAAGATCAATCCCAATGGGCACGTACCGGTCATCGACGATAACGGGTTGGTGCTGTACGAATCGATGGCGATCAATCTGTACCTGGCCGAGAAGTATGGACGGGCACCGCTGTGGCCGGCCTCGATCGAGGATCGGGCGCGCGCTTATCAATGGGGTTTCTGGGGCATGACCGAAGTGGAACCGCCGCTGGTGACCGCGCTCCGCCATATGGTGCTGTTTCCGCCCGAGATGCGCGACGCGAATCTCGCGAAGCAGTCGGTCGAATCGCTCAAGCCTCCGTTCACCGTACTCGACGAGTACCTGAAGGGCCGGAGCTATCTTCTAGGCAAGGACTTTACGGTCGCGGATTTGAGCCTGGCCGGGATCCTTAGCTTCACTAAAATGGCTGATGTAGGCGCCGCCGCTTACGGCAATATAGAAGCCTGGCTCGGCCGCTGTCTCAGCCGCCCCGCCAACCAGCGAGCGCAGCAAAAACAGTAGCTGTATGCTCCGCTAATCGATCACCAGGAAGCCTCCGCCCGCCTGAAACCATCGCGGTTCCATGCGGGCGGAGGCATTGGGCGCGACACCGATCGCGAACCGGAGCGGCGCGCGCGCCTTTGACCACGATGCTGTGCTATTCTGGATGACAGAGGGTGCATCTATGTCCCGTCAATTGCGGCTCGGCGCTTTCATGCGGCCGGTCAGCATCCATACCGCTTCGTGGCGCTACCCCGGTGGTTATCCCGACGCGAACTTCAATTTCGCCGATATAACCCACTTCGCACAGAAGCTCGAAGCGGGCTGTTTCGACGCTTTCTTCATGGCGGACCATCTGGCCGTACTGAACATGCCGATAAAGGCGCTCAAGCGCAGCGCGACCGTGACCTCGTTCGATCCGCTGACGCTGCTGCCCGCGCTGGCCGTACAAACCCGGCATCTGGGACTTATCGCGACCGCCTCGACCACCTACAACGAGCCCTACCACGTAGCGCGCAAGTTCGCGTCGCTCGACCATATCAGCGGCGGCCGCGCCGGCTGGAACCTGGTCACCTCGGCCAATCCCGACGAGGCGTTGAACTTCGGACGCGAGCAGCACGTCGAGCATGCGGAGCGCTATGCTCGCGCGCGCGAATTCTACGACGTCGTGACCGGTTTGTGGGATAGCTGGGCTGACGACGCCTTCATTCGCGATGTCGAGGCCGGAGTCTATTTCGATCCTGAGAAACTCCACGTGCTCAATCACAAGGGGCGTTTTCTTTCCGTGCGCGGCCCGCTCAATGTCGCCCGTCCGATCCAGGGCTGGCCCGTGATCGTGCAGGCCGGCGCTTCCGAGGCCGGCCGCCAGATTGCGGCCGAAACCGCCGAGGTGGTGTTCGCGAGCCAGAACAATCTAGCGGATGGAAGGCTTTTTTACGCCGATATGAAGGAACGCGTCGCGCGATGCGGGCGCTCGCCCGAGCATCTGAAGATTCTGCCCGGCGCGTTTGTGGTGGTTGGCGATACGCTGGCCGAGGCGCGCGAAAAAAAGCGGCGCCTCGACGGCCTCGTGCATATGGACAGCGCGATCTCCTCGCTTTCGGTCAGGCTCGGCCACGATGTCTCAGGTTTCGATCTCGACGCGCCGCTGCCACCGATTCCCGAGTCCAACGCCAGCAAGAGTTCGCGGCAGAAGCTGGTCGAGATGGCGAAGAGCGAAAACATGACGGTGCGGCGACTGGCGCAGTATGTCGGCGGCGCCTACGGCACACTCGAGATGATCGGCACGCCCGCGATGATCGCCGATCAGATGGAGGAGTGGCTGCTCACCGGCGGCTCCGACGGTTTCAACGTGATGTTTCCCTACCTGCCGGCCGGACTCGATGAGTTCGTCGATCGCGTGGTGCCGGAGCTGCAACGGCGCGGGATCTTCCGGCGCGAATACGAGGGCAGGACGCTGCGCGAAAACCTCGGGCTACCGCGTCCCGAAAACCGATTTTTCCCAAACCACGCAGCGTGACTTTCTGCTACGGGCGTAAGTGATCGGTCAGGTCGAGGGCTTGCGGCTGCCAATCGGAGGCGCGGAGCAGAATCTGAATCGAGGCCAATTCGACCGCTGGCGATTCGTTCGTCAGCCTCTCGACGATCGTGCGAATCACCCCGCGATGGGCCACTAGCAGCACGTACCCATCCGACGGCGGGGCGTCGTCGATCATCGCCAGCATGCGATCCAGCCCGCGATGCACCCGCTCCGTGAACGCCCGACGATTATCACCTTCGGGGAACGTGAAATCGGGGGCGAAACGATCGGCCATCCAGTGGCGATATGCTTGCGGATAACGTTCGCGGATTTCTTCGGCGGTCAGTCCTTCAAATAAACCAAAATTGATTTCGCGGAATTCTTCAATCGGCGTGATCGAAGGGTTGCCGCTGGTAATTACGCGCGCGCTCTCGATCGCCCGCGACAGCGGGCTGGCGAACACCGTTGCGAACGCGCCGATAGTCCGGCGTTCCAGCTCTCGGCGTACCGATCGCATCTGAAGGCGGCCAATCTCCGATAGTGCGATATCCGTCGCGCCATAATAACGGATACTGGAATTGCCCTCGGTTTCGCCGTGACGGACGAGGACCAGCGTGACTGCCATGGACCAGCCTCAGTCGGTGAGCGGATTCATCACGAGGCCGGTGGCCAGCTTCGGAAAGAAGTAGGTGGATTTCTCAGGCATGGTCGCGGCCGCCGCGCTGACCCGCTCGACATCGTGGATCGAAGGCGGATTCATCAGGAATGCGCCGTCGGTCTCGCCATCGGCAACTTTATCGAGCGCGCCGTTAAAATCGATAGTGTAATCAAGATTGCCGCCCGCCCGCACCGCTTCCGGAGTGATGCCAAAAATTCGCTCGAAGATCGCAGTGTGCAGAATCGAGACGTCGAGTTCGCGGACTGCGGCGGGAGTGGTGGGGAGCATCGCGGCCATCGCGGCCAGGTCTTTCAGGCGCAGAATGCGCAGGACTCGATCGCCTTTGAAAGCGACCCCGATCGCTCCGGCGCCCGCCGCGATCAGCCGTTGCTGAAACTGCCGGCGATCCGCGAACTCCGCAATTGTGAAATCGATGCCCGCCCGCTGAACAAAGGCTGCGATCGCTTCGGCGGCAAGCTGTTTGACCACGCGATGGGTCGCCAGTATCACCAGTCCGGGGTCGTCCGCCGCCACCAGCGTCATCATGGTGTAGTCAGAGGGTTGCACGGCGGTGGGATTGGGGTCCGCGGCGCGCCGTCGCCGGCCGTATTCGAGCGCGGTTTCGTAGCGATGGTGCCCGTCGGCGATCAAAATCTGCCGCTCGGCCATCGCCTGCTGCAACGCGGCGATATCCTCAGGGTTCGAGATTTCCCGTAGTTCGTTTTCGATTCCGAGATCGTCAACCACCGAAAAAAGCGGTTGGATTTCCGAGGCGCGGGCGCGGAGAGAATCCAGCGCAGGGTTTTTCATGTACAGCCCGAAAATCGAGCTGATATTGGTTTGCGTCGCGATCAGCAGGCGCAGACGGTCCTCTTTGGCGGCCGGGAAGGTGCGCTCATGGGGCAGAATTCGTCCGGGCGCGAAGTCTTCGAGCTGGATCCGGAGCACGAAACCGTGGCGGGTAAATTTCCGGCCCTCGACCATGAAACGCTGCGTATAGAGATAGATTGCAGGTTTGGAGGCGCGTATAAGGATGCGATCGCGAAGCCAACCACGCAGAGTATAAGCCGCAGCCTGGTAGCGATCGGGGTCCCGCGCCAGTTCTATACGCACGACATTGTAAGGACTGCGTTGATACAGGCTATCCTGCATCGCGGGGCCGATCAGATCGTACGGCGGCGCGATCATATCCTTGATTGGGCCGGAACAGGTTGGGTTGTAGAACAAACCGCGAAAGGGTTCGATACGCTGACCGAAAACTCTCATTTCACAAACTTCCATTCAGGACGGGGGCGCTGATCGCGCCTTCGCGCAAAATTCGTAACTGGCCGTCGGCGACTGTCGCCACGGTGCTGGGATAATCGGCGATGAGGCTTCCGCCGTCGAGATACATCGCTATTGCCGCGCCAAAAGATGCCCTCGCCGCGGCCACCGTCTTCGCCGGCGGCTGACCCGCAATATTGGCGCTGGTCGCCGTGATGCATCCGCCAAGCGCGGCCGCGAGTGCATTAGCGATCGGATGCGATGAAACGCGCACGCCCACGCCGCCGTCGACTCCGACCAGAGCGCTCGGCAATCCGGCGCGCGCGGGCAGCACCAGGGTCAGCGCGCCCGGCCAGAACTTTTCCGCCAGCCTGCGGGCGATCGGCGGAACTTCGGAAGCAACACCGAACGCCATCGACGCTTCGCTCGCAATCAAGGCTATGGTCTTGTCAGGCTCACGCGCCTTGATCGCGAATAGACGATCGAGCGCACCCGGTATGAACGGATCAACCGCCAGGCCATAAAAAGTCTCGGTGGGGTAAACCACCACCTCGCCACGGCGCAGCGCCGCGACGGCAGCCGGAATTTCGGCAAGCGACGTAGTATCCGAAGCGGTGCGCTGCAAAGTGTTCATCGAAATTACTGAGTGCGAGCGAGGCCGCGATATGCGATATCGCGCCGCAGTTGCCGGCCCTCGAATTCGATCAGATCGGCGGCTTGATACGCGCCAGCGACCGCCTTGCGCAAGCTATCCGCCATCGCGGTGACGGTCAGCACTCGTCCGCCGTCGGTTACCAGCAGTCCGTCGCGCATCGCAGTGCCGGCATGAAACACTTTCACGCGAACCTGATCTAGCGCCCATTGAACTTTGAGGTCGGAGGGCTGCCCGCCCTCGAGCCGATCCACGCCCTTGATCGCGATACCTTTTCTGTGTTCGCCGGGATAGCCGCCGGAGGCGATCACGATGGCGATCGCGCTTTTAGGCGACAGGCGCACGGCGGCTTGATCGATTTTGCCCTCGACCGCAGACAGCATCGCTTCGGCGAGATCGCTCGAAAAACGCATCATGAGCGCCTGGCACTCCGGATCGCCAAAGCGCACGTTGAATTCCAACACGTTTATCCGATCGCCGTCGACCATCAGCCCTACGTACAACACGCCTTTGTACGGCATTCCCATCGCGCGCATGGTGGCGAGCGTCGGATCGACCACCTCGCGCATGACGCGCTGCTCGAACGCCGCATCGAAACCGGGGACGGGCGAGTACGCGCCCATCCCGCCGGTATTGGGTCCCTGATCGCGATCGAAAATCGTCTTGTGGTCCTGAAGCAATCCGATCGGCGCGGCGCGATCGCCGTCGCACAGCGCGAAGAACGATACCTCTTCGCCGGTGAGAAACTCCTCAATCACGATTTGCCGGCCGGCTTCGCCGAAGCGATTTGCTTCCAGCGCCTCGGCGATAGCGGCGATCGCCGTCGCATGGTCGTGGCATACGGTGACGCCCTTGCCCAGCGCCAGTCCATCGGCCTTTATCACCATTGGATAAGTGCAGCTTTGAACGCGGCGGCGCGCCGCCGCAGGATCGGTAAAGCTCTCGAAGCGCGCGGTCGGCACCCCCGCTTTATCCATCACATTTTTGGCGAAGGTCTTACTGGCTTCGAGTTGAGCGGCGGCCCTGGAAGGCCCGAAAATCTTGAGGCCGCGGGCTTCAAATTGATCGACAATTCCGAGCGACAGCGGCTCTTCGGGGCCGACCACGGTCAGATCGATCCGATTTTCAGCCGCGAAACCGGCGAGCGCCGGAATGCCTGTCGGCGCGATCGCGACCGGCTGCGCGATCTGATCGATACCCGGATTGCCGCTGGTGCAGAACAGATCGCGCACCGACGGGCTTTGGCTCAGCCGCCAGCAGAGCGCATGTTCACGCCCGCCCTTGCCGATCACCATCACTTTCATCTTATGATGCCCCGGGCTGCCTGCATCCTAATGGCGGAAATGCCGCACGCCAGTAAAGACCATCGCGAGGCCACGGGCGTCGGCCGCCTCGATCACTTCGCGGTCGCGCACCGCGCCGCCGGGTTGCGCGATCGCGGTGGCCCCGGCCTCGGCCGCCAGCGCCGGTCCGTCGGGAAACGGGAACAAAGCCTCGGAAACCAGTACGGTATCTTTCAGGGAAATATTGAGCCGGGCGGCTTTTTCGCGCGCCGAATAAACCGGATCGATACGCGAGGTGGCGCCGCCGCCGACCGCCAGTGTGCGATCTTCGGTCGCGAAAACGATCGCGTTCGACTTGATGTGCTTACAGACGCGGATGCCGAAATCCATCGCACGGAACTCGGCCTCGCTCGGCGCACGTTTGCTCACCACCTGGCCGCGGCGCGGATCTTCGATCGATAGATCGGGCGTTTGCACCAGCAGACCGCCGATTACATGGCGAACATCGAGCTCATCGCGGGAGAGCGCCTGCGGATGAAATCGGATTAGCCGCCGGTTCTTTTTCTTGCGCAGGAAATCGAGCACGCCGGATTCGTAATCGATTCCGATCAGGACCTCCGTGAATAACTCGTCAACCGTGCGCGCGAATTCGAGATCCCAGGACCGGTTGGTCACGATAATGCCGCCAAAGGGTGAATCGGGATCGGTCGCGAAGGCCTTGTCCCATGCGGCTTTGAGCGTCGGCCCGATGCCGACGCCGCACGGCGTGTTGTGCTTGAGAATCGCAACCACGGCCTCGCGGCAATCGTCGAATTCGAGGATCAGGTTAAGCGCCGAACTGATATCGATAACATTATTGAACGAAAGCTCGCGGCCATGAAGCTGCTCGGCGATCTTCATGAAGTCGCCATAAATCGCTCCCCGCTGATGCGGGTTCTCGCCGTAGCGCAGCTCTTGTGCGCGCGGCAGTGAAAGGCTGAAGGTCTCTCCGAGCGGGGCGGATTCGTTCTCGGTACGGGTGCCGAGATAATTCGAAATCGCGCAATCGTAGGCGGTGACCCGCGCGAAGGCCTTGCGCGCAAGACGCCATCGCGTGGCGTGAGATAACTCGCCGTTACTGGCGCGCAACTCGTCGAGCAGGGCAGGGTAATCCGCCGGATCGACCACCACCGCTACATGCGCGAAATTCTTGGCCGCCGCGCGGACCATCGCAGGTCCGCCGATATCGATATTTTCGATCGCGTCGTCGAGTCCCGCGTCCGCGCGTTCGATAGTTTGTTCGAATGGATAGAAGTTGACGACCACCAGGTCGATCGGCTCGATGCCGTGCAGCTCCATCTCACGCCGATGGTCCGCGCGATCCCGTCGCGCCAGGATGCCGCCGTGGATCTTCGGATGCAGCGTCTTCACGCGCCCGTCTAGCATCTCGGGCGAACCGGTGAACTGCTCGACCGATCGCACGTGAACCCCGCCACCTTCGAGCGCCGCGCGGGTGCCTCCGGTCGAAAGAATCTCGACCCCGAAGCCGGTCAGCGCGGAGGCGAATTCAATCAAGCCGTTCTTGTCCGAGACTCCGAGCAGCGCACGCCGGATTTTCACATCGCCAGTAGCCATCGTCGAGCCGTCACTCCTTGTAGACGCGTTTCACTCGCCTGCCCACGGTGCAAAGCATTTCGTAGGAAATCGTTTGAGCCAGGCGAGCGACCTCGTTGACGCTGATCTGATCGCCGCCACTTTCGCCCCATAATACCACTTCATCGCCGGCGCGCGCTTGCGGAATCTCGGTCAGATTGACCATCGTAAAATCCATGCATACCGCGCCGATCACCGGGGCGCGATGGCCGCGAATCAAGACCTCGCCGCCGTTCTGTAGTCCACGCCGGTAACCGTCAGCATAGCCGACCGCCAGCACGCCGATAGTGGTGGGACGTTGAGTCACGAAGGTGTGGCCGTAACTTACGCCGGTGCCGGCGGCCACCTGCTTAATCTGAAGGATGCGGGTCTTGAAGGTCATCGCCGGCCGTAGGGCTACGCGTTCCTGCACCGCAGCCACCGGCGGCAGCCCGTATATGGCGAGTCCCGGGCGCACGAGCTGGCGATGGGTATCGCGGCGCAACACCAGCGCAGCGGAATTGGCGACATGCGTTAGGTTGGGGGCGAAGCCGGCAGCTTCGAGCCGGCTTATCGCTGCGTCGAATTGCGCAAGCTGGCGATCGGTCACCGGACTGGCGAGATCGTGCGCACTGGCGAGCAGGGTACTGGCGCCCTCAAGTAAAAGGCTGCGGGCATCGCGTAGCTCCGCGATCGCGCCCTCGAGTTCGGCGCCGGTGACGCCCAAACGGGTCGCGCCGGTGTCGAGTTTCAGATGAACCGGGAAATGGTTGCGGCCGATCGCAGCGGCGGCAGCATTGATCGTATGGATCGAGCTGCGATCGAATACGAAGGGCGTAAGCTCCAGATCGACGATCTCCGGCGCAGCCTCGGGGAAAAAGCCGCCCAGCAGATAAATCCGCTCACGGCGGCCTGCGGCGCGCAGTTCGCGAGCCTCGGTAATCGTGGCTACGCCAAAATGTTTACAGCCCTCTTGAGCAAGTGCGCCGGCTACCGATGGCGCGCCATGGCCATAGGCGTCGGCCTTGACCACCACCATCATGGCGGAATCGGGCGCCAGCGCCGCGAGCGCGTGATAGTTGGCTTTTAGCGCGGAAAGATCGATTTCGGCGACCGCCCGGTGCTGCGAATGCTCAACCATATGCATCGAACTTCCCCCGGATCGGTCGTGAGCGTCCAACTAACCATCGGCCAGTTCGACAGTCAATCAAGCTTGCGTTTTTGACACTCGGTCGCGCGCTTTGATATAAACAACCAGAAGGCTGGGGGTGTGCGGAAACGCACTGAGAGCTCGTAAAGAGAACCCCTCGAACCTGCATCCGGACAATTCCGGCGTAGGGAAGCCGTCCTGCCTCCTATCGAACCTGCGGTTGCGATATGGGCCGCTTTCCGAACCTGGATGGGAGCGGCTTTTTGCATAGCCGGCTTGTGAGCACCAACCAAATCCTGCTTAACGGCGAGCCCTACGAACTGACCGGCAATCTCACGGTGGCCGATCTGATCGGGCGGCTCGGAATGAAACCGGCTCGCATCGCGGTTGAAGTCAACCAGGTGGTTACGCCGAAGGCGGAGTATGCTTCGAAATTGATTGCGGCGGGGGATCAAGTCGAGATTGTGGATTTTGTCGGCGGCGGGTGAGCGGCGATCGTCCGGCAAGTCCGTCCGTCGAAAAGGATAAACATGCACGACACTCCATTTGAACTGGGTGGCAGGACTTTCCGATCGCGGCTGATCGTCGGCACCGGCAAGTATCGCGATTTCGCCGAAACCCGCGCGGCAGTCGAGGCGAGCGGCGCCGAGATCGTCACGGTCGCGGTGCGGCGGGTGAACATTTCGGATCGCACAAAAGAGAATCTGCTCGACTATATCGATCCCAAACGCTACCAGATTTTGCCGAATACGGCCGGCTGCTACACCGCCGAGGAGGCGATCCGAACTTGCCGGCTGGCGCGCGAGATGGGCGTCGGTAACATGATCAAGCTTGAGGTGATCGGCGATCAGCGCACGCTTTTTCCCGACGTGGCGGCGACGATCGAGGCGGCGCGCGTGCTGGTCAAGGAGGGCTTCATCGTGCTGCCGTACATCACCGACGATCCGGTCGCATGCCTGAAGCTGGCCGAGGCCGGATGCGCCGCGGTGATGCCGCTGGCGGCGCCGATCGGATCGGGTCTCGGTATCCGCAATCCGTACAACCTGCGCATCATAATCGAGCAGGCGACGGTGCCGGTGATCGTCGATGCGGGCGTCGGCACCGCTTCGGACACGGCCGAGGCGCTGGAATTCGGCTGCGACGGGATTCTGATCAACAGCGCGATCGCTGGGGCGAAGGATCCGATCGGGATGGCGACCGCGATGAAACTGGCGGTCGAGGCCGGGCGCATGGCGTTTCTGGCGGGACGTATCGAGCAACGGCTGTATGCGACTGCCTCGAGTCCGCTCGGCGGCGTGATTCGTTGAATTGGACGCCGATCGCAATCGCGAAGTTGGATTTCGCCTCTATCTGATTACGGATCGCAAGCTGGTTGCGCCACACGGCCTGGTTGCCGCATGTGAGGAGGCGCTGGCGGCGGTTGCCGATCGTCCGGGATCGATCGCGCTTCAATTACGCGAAAAAGACCTCGACGGACGCGAGCTGTTCGAACTGGCGGTAGCGCTTCGCGCTCTGTGCTCGCGATACGGCGCGCGGTTCCTGGTGAATGACCGGATCGACGTCGCGATCGCATCCAATGCCGATGGAGTGCACCTGCCAACAACGTCGTTTTCGCCTGCCGATGCGCGCGCGCTGATCGGGTCATCGCGAATGATCGGCGTCTCGACCCATTCGCCGGAGGAAGTGGCGCGCGCATCCGCAGTCGGCGCGGACTTCGCCGTTTATGGCCCGGTCTTCACGCCGACATCCAAGTCCCTGGATTATGGCGCGGCGCGCGGAGTCGAAGGACTCAGCGCCGCGTGCCGCGATGCAAAAATCCCGGTCTACGCGCTCGGCGGTATCACTAGTGAGCGCATGCCGCTGCTTCGTGGCAGCGGAGCAGCCGGAGTGGCGGCGATTGGCGCGGTGCTCGGCGCATCATCGCCGGGCCATGCGATGCGCGCTCTGCTCGATTCTGCCGAACGCACTTTCGCGAAGTCGGACTAATTGTTCCAGTATCGCCACTTACCACGCGGACCAGCGACCATTCGTTATGCAGCGAAGCTCTGTAACCAGGGCTATCCTGTCGTTCTGAGCGTGGCGAAGAATCCCGGGATTCTTCACCTCGCAGACTTACGTTCAAAATCACAACCTGACTGGTGCAGAGGTGTCTTAGGGGCCGTCGATTGGCCTCGAAGGGGAGCTAGAAATGTTCGGGTTCGTGTTCGCGCCGATTATCGTGTTCAAGCTGTACCGTCATATGATGGATGGCGAATTTCTCGGCGAGCACCACCTGGATCTCGGACAGCACTCGATCGTTATCGGCTTGCGCAGTGACCACCGCATGCGCCGAAAGGGCGAACTGGCGGCTCGAAAGGCACCAGACGTGCAAATCGTGTACCTCCGCCGTGCCGTTAACGGCGAGCAGTTCGCGCCGCAATTCGTCGAGATCGATCGAGGCAGGCACCGATTCCATCAGGATGTCGATGCCCTCGCGCACCAAACCCCACGATCCCCACAGCACCAGCGCGCCGATCAGAATGCTGACGGCGGGGTCGGCCTCGCGCCAGCCGAGGAACGTAACCATCGCACCCGCGATGAGCACGCCCGCCGATCCAACCAGGTCGGAAAGTACGTGAACAAAGATCGCCCGCACCGCCATCCCGCGTGCATGGCCGCGCTCGCGGGAAGTGATCCAGGCCGAAAAGCTGTTGACCGCAATTCCGATCAACGCCACGCCCATCACCGGCCATCCTGCGACCGGCTCCGGATCGCGCAACCGCTGCGCGGCTTCGATCCAGATGAACGCGACCAACAGCCATAGAAAAAGGCCGTTGATTAAGGCGCCGAGGATTTCCGCGCGCAGATAGCCGAAAGTTTTTCCGGCCCGCGCGGGCCGGGTCGAGAGCCATAGCGTCGCGAGGCCGATCACCAGCGCCGCTACGTCGGTCAGCATATGGACCGCATCGGAGATCAGGGCGAGGCTGTTGGCGTAGTAGCCGACGACGAACTCGACCGCACAAAATGCGATGGTTACCGCCAACACCGCACGCAGCTTGAAGCTGTCAGCGGCGGCGTTAGCCTTGTGATCGGAGTCAGCCATCAATCCTGCGCGGGGACGGTCCGGAGCTTTCAGCCATCGGGTCAGATCTGCGATCGTCCGCTCGATTAATCATACTGAATCAGCGAAAAGCAGTTGATCGGCGCGAGCTGATCGCGCCCCTTGAGAAAATTCAACTCGATTACAAACGCACAGCCCGCGACCTCGCTCCCCAGCCGCTGAGCCAAACTGATAGCGGCCTTGGCGGTACCGCCGGTGGCGAGCAGATCGTCAACAATCAACACGCGCCGGCAATGTTCGAAGGCGTCTCGATGAATCTGCAGAGTCGCGCTGCCATATTCGAGTTCGTAGGTTTCGTCCACCGTCTGAAACGGGAGTTTGCCGGGCTTGCGCGCGATTGCGAGGCCGACGCCGAGCCGATAGGCAAGCGGCGCGCCGACTATGAACCCGCGCGATTCGATTCCCAGCACCATATCGACTTTGCCGAGATAGGGTTCGGCCATCTGATCGACAATCGCAGCCAGTCCGCGCGGATTGGAAATCAAAGGAGTGATATCGCGAAACAGTATGCCGGGCTTGGGAAAATCGGGAATATCGCGTACCAGTTGCTTAAGTTCATTCGGGGTCATCGATCGTTGCGGCTCCTGTCGACCGGCGAGGCCGGGCTTTTTGAATTTTGACGAAGGATATTATCAGCCGCCGCCGGCAAAGTTGACTGCCGAAGCCGATCGCGGCGGAAGAAATCCCAGAGGGTTGTAAGCCAGATTGTCGTGCCGCACCTCGAAGTGCAGATTGGGGCCAGTGGTGCGGCCAGTGCGGCCGACCTCGCCGATTATCTGCCCGCGTTTAACGCGTTGGCCTTCGCGGACTTTTTCCACCGACTCATGGGCATAGACTGTGGCGTAATGATCGCTATGCTCGATTATCACAACGTTGCCGTAACCGCGCAGACGCCCCGCGTAAACCACCACTCCGGCGTCAGCCGCATGGATATATGTTCCAGTCGGCACGGCTATATCCAAGCCATCGTGCATCACACCATGACGGATACCAAACGGCGACGACAGCACGCCGCCATAAATCGGCCAACTGAAGGAGTGGGGCGGCGGCGGGGGCCGATCCCGGAGGTTGCCCGCGGCAGCTCTCCAACTTCGCTGATAGGTTCCGGGGATCACCAACACCTGTCCGGTGTGTAGTTGGCGCGAGCTGGTCATCCCGTTGGCCCTCATCAGGGCCGCCACGGATACCCGGTATCGCGAAGCTATTCGATAAATGGTTTCGCCCGGCGCCACCGTATGCGTAACGGGCGGAGAATATCTGGTGGTGACGGGTGTCGCCGGTGCCGCAGCGCAACCGGCAAGCGCAGCCGCGAATATCGCCGATACCCAAATGTATAAAGGCTTCTGGTGTCTTCCCCTCACCACCACACCGCCGCTTTTCCAAAGCGCAATCGAAACGACGCGAATCACGCCGATTGGATTACTCAGGATCCGATAAATCAGTTGCTGAAACCATGCTGCCCGGACATCTTAACGAAACGGCACTCGCCGAAATATTGCTCCTGCCAATGGCCGCCGGCGCGGCTGATTCTGACCAGCGCCTGCAATTCGCCTTCGCCCACCGGGGCGACCAGCCGGGCATCCGCTCTTAAC
>DAHVFB010000054.1 GCA_027317185.1 Deltaproteobacteria bacterium | reverse complement strand
CTATTTACGCGGGCGCGCGCTGGTGCGGTTCGAGCAAACCGCCGATAGCGTAGAGGCCCGGTTCGCTGACGGCACGCTGATCGAAGGCGATCTTTTGATCGCCGCTGACGGCATCAATTCGACCGTACGATCGATTGTGGCGCCGGCCAGCAAGCCGGAATACGCGGGTTATATTGCCTGGCGCGGGCTGGTGCGCGAATCCGAAATGACCAGCGGTACACATCGCGCAATCGGCGATCGATTTGCGTTTTACCTGCCGCCGGGCGAAGAAATTCTCGGTTATCCGGTTTCCGGTCCGGGCAACAGCCTGCTTCCGGGGTCACGCTACTACAATGTCGTATGGTATCGCGGGGCGGACGAGCATCGCGAGCTGGCGCGTATCCTGACCGGCAAGGATGGCATCCGGCACGAGCTATCGATTCCGCCTAATCTGATTCGCGATGAAGTGATCGCCGAGATGCGGGGCGACGCCCAGCGGCTGTTGCCGCCGCCGTTCGCGGAAGCGATTCGACTCGCACCGCAACCATTCGTGCAGGCGATCTATGAGATCGAATCGCCGCGACTGGTATTCGGCCGCGTGGTGTTGATCGGAGACGCGGCGTTCGTCGCCCGTCCGCATGCCGGAGCCGGCGTGACGAAAGCGGCCGGCGATGCACTTGCGCTCGTCAGAGAGTTATCCGCCGCACCGGACCATCTTGAGCAGGCATTGCAGGCATTTGAAGGCCAACGGTTGAACTTCGGCGCGATCGTGACGCATCACAGCCGCACCCTCGGTCATCTGCTGCGCACCCGCCCGCCGATCGATCCACCGTTGGATGACGCCGCTAGACAGTTGCTCGCGTTAACCGCAGTCGCGCCCGCGGCCCAATCCGGCTGACAACGGGAAGCCCAAACGCCGAGAGGGCAGGCCGATCAAACCGCTGGAGCCTGCGCGGACGGCTTGGCCGGCGCGGTTTTCGGCAGATAGGGCATCACCTTGGTGGCAAACAATTCCATGTTGCGCATCGCGCGCCCGTGCGGCATATCGCCGAACTGGAACATACCCATGAAAACCCCGGCGCCCGCGCGCTCCATCATGCGCGTCAAGCGCTCGCCAACCTGATCCGGCGTGCCGATCAGCGCCTGACCATTTTTAGTCATCGAATCGAACTCAAAGCTGGCGCCCTGCGCGCCGCGCGTGCGAACCAGACGCCTGAGCGAGTCCGCGCTCGCATAGCCAGGGGGAATCAGCATCTGCAGGGGGATCGCAAAGCATCGCTCGGCGAAGTAATCGGCATGGGGACGCGCTTCTCTCATCGCGGTGCGTTCATCTTCAGCGAGGTAGACCATGGAGGCCACCCCGAATTTTTCAGGCCCCGCTTCGTAACCGAATCTGGTTCGCGCCAATTCGCGGTACTGTTCGTAAAACCGCACCAGCACGTCGATCGGCGTGTAGGTGCAGATGTACGGATATCCATGCTCGGCCGCCCATTCGATAGTTTCGCTGGAGCCTTGGGAGGGACAGAAGATCGGCGGATGCGGCTGCTGAAGCGGACGCGGCCATACGTTCACATAGCGAAAATGATAGTTCTCGCCATCCCAGGTAAAAGGCCCCGGCTCGGTCCAGGCTTTGATTATCAGGTCGTGCGCCTCGCGAAAGCGGGCGCGTGACATACTCGGATCGAGCCCGAGCGAATAGTATTCGCAGCCGATTCCGCGCACGAAGCCCGAGATCACCCGGCCCCCGCTGATAACGTCGAGCATCGCCACTTCTTCCGCTATCCGCAGCGGATTATCGCGCAGGCAAATGCCATTGCCCAAGATGGCGATTTTCGCACGGCTGGTACGGCGCACCAGCATCGCCGCCATGATGTTTGGCGCCGGCATCAGGCCATAGGCATTCTGGTGATGCTCGTTGACGCAGATCGCATCGAAGCCGATTTGATCCGCAAATTCCAGTTCGTCGAGATATTCGTTGTAAACGCGATGGCCGAGGGCGGGATCATAATTGCGGTTTGAGAACACCACCCAGGAACTGCGGTTGTGCGCCTTGAAATCGGCCGGAATCTCCGGCCATGGCATCAAATGAAAGAAATAAAATTCCATCGGGCCCTCTTTTTAACCGTGCATCCGAACGAGTTGCCGCCGCGTGAGGATAACGCCCGCCGTCCCGGCGGCTGGCTCAAACCGATCATTCAATGCAATGACGCAATGCCATGCCGATCACCCTACTTCCGGCCAGCGGAACCGAATTCAATTATCGCCTGCGCCAGCTCACTTGGACGATCGAAACTGATCAGATGACCGGCGTCCCTTATCGTCAGGAATCGGGATCCGGTGATCGCGGAGCTCAGGCGCGCACCATGACTCGCAGGCAACAATCGATCGCACTCGCCCCAGATCACCAGAGTCGGCGCGGCAATATGATGAAGCCGACGATCGAGCCTGGGATCGTAAGGACGTTTCCACATCAGCCGCGCGAGCGCCGCCTGATCTTCCCATCGCCTGATAAGTACTTCGGGATCCGAGAAGGACACCTGACCGTCCGGCTTGCCATCGGCGGACAGCAATTCCGATTCCTCAGCGCCATCGAGGATGAACATATCCGGCGACGGATTTTCGGGGCGCAATCCCAGCGCGCTCGCCAGCACCAGCTTGCCAATCAGATCGGGCCGGAAGATCGCGAGCTCGGTCGCGATCCATCCACCGATCGAATTGCCCATCACCAGCGGCCGTTGCAGACCGAGGGTTGTAATTAAATCGATGTAATGAAAAGCCAGATCATCGACGCCCTGAACCCAGTCCGGCAGCGTGGTGCCGCCGAAGCCGGGATGAATCGGGGCGTGAACGGTGAAGCCGCGAGCCAGGCTGGCGAGGAAGTCCGACCAGATGCCGGCCTCGTTGATTCCGTGCAGGAACAGCAGCGGCGGCCCAGAGCCTCCAATCCTGATCGGTAGCTCACCGCAGGGCAGCTTCACGACTTCATCATGGTAGATCTCAGCCATTGGTGCGCCATTTTGTATCGGCGTGACTTTGCCGTCAAATGGGATTTCGCCCTCATCGGCGGACAGGCGCTGGAATTTCGCTCTTCACTCAATCCGCCCGCGCGGTATCCTAGTAACTAGAGAACCCAAGGGTTCTGTTTTGCAAAAGGGAGGTTCAGATGAGATCCGCCAATTATATGGGAAAGTCGGAAACCGCAGGTTCCATTTCAAACTGGTTCTCAAATTTGACGGGACGAAATATGCCGCAGCCGTCGGATTTGAGACGAAACATGCCGGATTTGTCCGGCCTGAGGCGTAGATTACCGGACCGTTCCGACGTGAATCGAACGGTCAGCAGCGGTATCGGTCGGATGAGCGGGATGGCGAGATCGGCATGGTCGCCGACGCCGCCGAGCCTCGCCAACCGCGTTGGGAGCTATGCCGACATGGCCATCCTGGTGGCCTGCGGCTTCGTGGTATTCAAGGCCGGTGAGAAGTGGCTGCGATCGGGCGGGTACCTGCATGAAGAGGCAGGCCTGAACGCGGCTCACGAATATGATCGCGGCGCACAGGAGTTTCAGGCCGGCGGCCGAGTTGATCAAGCCGTACGGGAAGCGGAACAAGCGGTAGAAGGATCCGAAGGTGAGAGTTTAAAGCGCGCTGAACAAGCCGGGAAACGTCGCAGCCGTGGCGAAGACTCGACTTCCTAGGATGCCTGGATCAGTAGATGAGCTCGCATCCGGATTTGCATGGCAACGTTCCTGAAAACAGCGCCGCTGCCCTTTTGCTAATCGACGTTATCAACGATCTCGAATTTGAAGACGGCGATAAACTATTGGCAGCGGCGCTGACGATGGGGGAAAAGATTGCGGAGCTGAAACGACGGGCCAGCGCCTCCAAAATTCCTACGATTTACGTCAATGACAATTTTGGCAGGTGGACGTCAGATTTCCGCCGGTTGGTGGAACATTGCCAGCATGACAGCGTCCGTGGATCGCCACTGGCTCGGCTGCTGGCGCCAGCAAAGAACGATTTCTTCGTGCTTAAGCCGAAGCACTCAGGATTTTTTTTCACGACGCTCGATTTGGTCTTAAAGCATCTAGGCGCAAATAATTTGATTCTCACGGTCTTACCACCGATATATGCGTTCTATTCACCGCGAACGATGCTTTCATGCGCGGTTATCGATTGTGGGTTCCTTCAACTTGTGTGGCCACGGTGGAGAAGAAGCACCACGAGCAGGCTTTGCAATATATGCAGCGGATATTGAAGGCCGATATTGATGAATCCAGTCTGTTGGATTTGGAGCAATTGAATCCTTCGCCATAGAAGGCGGGACTTTCGGTCTGGCTTAAGCGAGCCAAATCAACCAGAGGCGGAGGTTATCCTGAACGTCCCAAGTTAGCTCGTATGGTTTAATCCAAATATTTCTGGCCCCCCATCTGCGCCATCATGGGGACCGAAGATTCCGCAGTGTTTGTCCGTAGTGAGATGCTGCATCGCAAAACTGGACTGGCGCCATGACTCAATCAAAATCAATTATCTTACTTGCACTTTTAGCATCGATGATATTGACGGTCGCAGGATGTGCCGCCGATAACAACCGGGCACGATCGGAGATGGCAGGGGCATCGTCTGCTGCTGCTGCGCACCAGCTATCGCCCGAACAATGCGCCAGCGGCGCGGCGATCGAGGCAGGAAATGGGCCTGATAGCGCATATGTAATTCAGCCCGGCGACGAGCTCGACATCTCTTTCTATATGAGCCCGGAATTCGACGACAACGTCACCGTCCGACCTGACGGCGATGCGACGTTACGTTTGGTGGGCGACGTACACGCGGCCGGACTTACTCCGGCGGCGATGGCGCAGGAACTGGATAAGGACTACAACTCGGAACTTCGATCGCCCAACGCCGCCGTACGTGTGAAGCAGTCGCCGAGCAGGGAGGTTTATGTCGAAGGCCAGGTTACCAAGGCAGGCGTGGTGCCATTGGAAGCCGGCATGACGGCGTTGCAGGCAATTGCCGATTCGGGGGGGCTTACGGGCGACGCGGGCAATACCGCGGTGGTGATTCGCCGGGACCTGTGCGGCACGCCGCAGAAAATCAAGATCGATCTGAAATCCGCGACGAAGGATCCCTCGAAGGGCGAGGACATCGCCATGATGCCGCGTGACGTTCTATACGTGCCGCGTAGCGGTATCGCCAATCTCGACCTTTGGCTCGATCAGTATGTGCGCAAGCTGATCCCGGTCGATCCTTATATGGGCCTGCCATTCTGATTGTGGGCCGCGTTGCCGACAGCGTTATCGACCTTGGGCATCACAGATTCGGCAAACAGGTCGATCGTAGCCATGGTGTCGGCGCGTGAAATCCCGCCCAGGTCGAAGAAGCAGATCATGGTGTCAAAGCCGCCCATCTCGGCGTAAGCCCACGCGATTTTGTCGAGCACCTCGCTCGGATCCCCGCAGAAATCGCCCTCGCGCTGAGCCATCCGATCGCTTGAAATGGTGGCATATAGTTCGCGCAGTCCGCGCGTAATTCCTCGCGCACGGGTCAGCCCGCGAGTGAACGCCCGGTAGTTGTCGCGGTATGGATGCCAGAATTCGCGAGCTCGCGCGCCGTCGCGTCGTACGTGAACATAGGCGATAGCGGACACGCTCATTCCGGCCGGATCGTGACCTGCAGCACGATAGTTTTCGCGATATGCCGCAGCTAATGGCTTCGCATCGGCAAACCGTCCCGCCACCGTCATCAACATCAGCTTTTGGCCGGAGCGTCCCGCGTCACGCGCCACCTCTATCGAAGTGGCTGTCGCCCGATTTATCGGAAGGGCTTTGCCCGAAAAGGTGCGCGGCTCGATTTGCAGGCCCTGGATTGGAGGCCGAAACCGCCCTGCCCAATTAATCTCGCGCTCATTCCATAATTTTTGGATCAACTCGAGATTTTCCGCCGAAATTTTGTCGCTTAAATTGAGGTCCTGCCCGAAAAGCGCAAAGGTATGTTCCGTGAAGCCGCTGCCGAAACCGATTTCAGCACGGCCCTTGCTGAGCAAATCGAGGGTCGCGAAATCCTCCGCCAGCCGGACCGGATCGTTGTTGGGCAGAATCGAGACCGCGGTGCCGAGACGTATCCGGCTGGTCCGTACCGCCGCCGCGGCCAGGATCATCTGCGGCGACGAAATAATGTAATCGCTGCAATGATGCTCCCCGAACCAGATTGCCCCAAACCCAAGCGCCTCCGCCTGAACCGCCAGATCGACCCACATTGCATGCCGTTCGGCCTGAGTTTCGTTGTATTGATGGGTGTGAGGATCCGGCAGGTGGTCCCCAAGAGAAATCAGATCAAACCTCACCGCAACTCCTGTATGCTATTGACCCGGCAGCAGGTTTTTCAAAAGTGCCGGCGCCCAATTATTTTGACTGCTACGTTCGCTAGGCAGTCTAACGTTTAACCGTTGCCGCTCGTTCGCGCGCGAACCTGCGGATCGTTCATATGCGACGATCGGCTGAGATTCAAATCATGCCGGCCGGTCAGGTCGTAGCTTTTATCAGTGAAAGCATCGGCATAGCCACCCGGGCCCACCGAAACAATTTCCCACCAGTTGCCGTCCAGGTCCATGAAGTAAAAGGCATAATTGCCGTGTTGTTTATGCGGACGCTGCAACTTACGAATACCGTATTCGTCTTTGATTTGGAGTAGCCGTTCATAGCTGCTATCGACCGCCGCGTCGCCGATTACCTCGAGTCCGTTATGATTCATCAAGTCCTGCTCATTGGCGACCTTGCCGGTTTCGACCACGGCGTAGGTATGATCGTACCCCTTGCGAATCAGCAGCGAGATCGGGCTGGTCTGGACCACATCGAGACCCAGCACCTCTTCGTAAAAGCGGCGGGTTTTTGCGATGTCGACGCACTCGAGCGTCCCATGGCCCAGACGCGTAATGTCCAGCACCGGTTTGTTTATCGATCGATCGGTAATCCGGGGCATGAGGATAATCCTCCATTTAATCGGGGCGGGCGCGCAGTCGGAGCCGGGCGAGCGCTCGCGCCGCTCTTCTCGCTTTCGGTTGTTCACGATTAAAGCTCAAATATTCGCAGGCGTACAGCACAGAAGGCATGCGGCATTTCGGCCCCGGCTAAATACCAATCTGCCACTAATTAAGGGCCGCCGATTGTCGTTTTCTTATACTCGGGTGTTTTCTGCACGCATGAGATCAATCAATCAAGACTTTTCGCATATGGTTTAGAGCGGACACGAAAACGGGCATTTTCAGTCTACGAAGTATCCCATTAAGACGAAAAGTGCTTGTATCCTCAGGCTATCAGTCTTGGGCACGCCAATTGCGGAGATGACTTTCGGGTTCTCGAGTTGGCAGCCGCCGCCAGGAATCCAAATCGGCTTTGAGTAATAAGTTTTCGGTTTTTTTAGGAGCCAAAGTGTCAACCATCCAGCCAATTGTGACTGCCAATCCCAACGGCGCCGCCAGCCAGCCCAACGGGCACGCCGTGCATCGGACACGACCGCTTCGGATTGCGCAACTCGCTCCTCTGTACGAGCGCATACCGCCCGAACTGTATGGTGGCACTGAGCGCGTGGTCTCTTACCTCACCGAGGAACTGGTACGCCGCGGACACGAGGTGACGCTGTTCGCCTCCGGCGATTCGCAGACCTCAGCGCGCTTGATGCCTGGCTTTCCGCGCTCCCTGCGACTCGCAGGGCTGGCACAAATGGGTCCGCCACTACACCTGCCGATGCTAACGGAACTTTACGAGAGCGGTGATCGCTACGACATCATCCATTCGCACGTCGATTACTGGAGCTTTCCATTTGCGCGGCTATTTGCGACGCCTACTGTTTCAACCATGCATGGGCGCCTGGATGTCGAAGCGCTTAGGCCCATTTACGATCGCTTTCGCGATATGGCGCTGGTCTCGATCAGCGATGCGCAACGCGCACCTCTGCCGGAGATGAACTGGATCGGCACGGTTTACCATGGACTGCCGAGCGATCTTCTTGATTTTAATCCGAGTCCTGGAAAATACCTCGCTTTTCTTGGACGGATTTCGCCCGAAAAGCGTACCGATCTGGCTATCGATGTCGCGCTGCGGGCGGGAATCCCGTTTAAAATCGCGGCCAAGGTCGATGCCGTCGATCGCGAGTATTTCGAGACGCTGATCAAACCGCGACTATCGCCTCCCGACGTCGAGTACATCGGCGAGATCGGCGAGCACGAAAAAAGTGAATTCCTCGGCAATGCACTGGCGCTGCTCTTCACCATCGACTGGCCGGAGCCGTTTGGGCTCGCAATGATCGAGTCGCTTGCGTGCGGCACCCCGGTTATCGCCCGTCCCTGCGGATCGGTGCCGGAGATACTACGCAACGGCAAGACCGGCTTTATCGCGTCAAGCGTTGAGGAGCTGGTGGCGGCGACCAAACAAGTTGACCGGATCTCGCGAGCGGACTGCCGCGCCGAATTCGAGGCGCGATTTACGGTTGATCGCATGGCCGAACAGTACGAAGCGTTGTATCTGCGTGCAGGCGCCACGCAAGGCCAGCATATTACGCCTTGAGGCTATTGATGCGTATTGGGCGCTATTTGGCTATATACGCATTAAGTCAAATTTGTGGTGGGAGTGCGGTGAGTTGAACCTTGGCCCATTCCAAAAAATAAAAAAATGAAGGCACCCAATCGCGTGAAATCCCAGCCCTTGTTTATCATCGGCGCTCCAAGATCTGGAACCACATTTCTCTGTCAGGTCTTGAACCAGCACCCGCTGATTAAGATCAAGAATGAAAGCCGCATTTTTGTCTGGCTTAAGGATCTGATCGAGGTTCGCAGCGGGCGCCCGGATCTGATCGGGTACGATTTTCACGATCGATTCGTCAAATTTGTGCACGACAGCGCTGGCGAGTGGATCGAACGCTTCTACCGAAACGGGCTCGGACTCGTCGCGCCTATCTGGGGTGATAAGACCCCGCCCTATGCCGATCCGACCGTGCTTTCCGGGCGAAAAGGTTCGATCGAAATGCTGCCGCGCTCAGGTTCCTGTCTGCGGCTTATCAGAAGCTGTCTGCCCACCGCCAAATTCATCCATATCCATCGTAACCCCGGCGACGTGGCCCACTCGCTGGTAAGCAAGGGCTGGATTCCCACGATCGAGGAGGGTGTCAGTGTATGGCAGCAATACATCACTGAGATCGTCGACTTTTTTGACGAGATCGATGATCATTGCCGACTGACGATTCCCTACCGCAACCTGCTCGAAAAGCCGGAGGCTACAGCCGCCGCGCTGGGCCGCTTCCTCGACTTGCCTGATTGGGCTCCGATCGAGACCTTCCTGCTCGCCCAGCGCCATAGCCCGATTCCATTCAGCGAGCCGGTAACGGATCTCTCGGCCGCCTACCGGTTGAGAGCAGCCCATCATTCGAATGGCCGGGGGGTTGCTCTGGCAGGCGAGACGGCGGAGCTGCTGGGTTACATTGCACGCCGCAACGGCACGGAATAATTCGTTCGGCTGAAGAATATCGGCTGAAGAATAGTTGACGGCTGGGGGAATCGCCCAGTGCAAATCGATACGCGGGCTCCGACCTATGCGTTCTGATGCGGCGGCGGCATCGGCCCTGCTATATTCATCCGCTGAATGGCTGCGTCGTCGCTGAGTTCTCCCGCTCCCGTTGAAGCGGCTCACAAGCATAAATGGCTGATCGCGATCGCCGTGATGCTGGGGGCGACGCTCGAGATTCTTGACACCTCGATCATCAACGTCGCGCTGCCTCACATGCAGGGCAGTTTCAGCGCCAGCATCGATCAGATCACCTGGGTGCTGACCAGCTACCTGGTCTCGAACGGGATCACAATTCCGATGACCGGCTGGATCTCGGCGCGCTTTGGCCGTAAGCGCTACTTCCTGTTCTCGGTCACCGCCTTCGTGATCGCTTCGGCGATGTGCGGATTGGCGCAAAGCCTCACTCAGATTGTGATTTTCCGGCTCCTGCAGGGGGTGGCCGGCGCCGCGATGATCCCGTCGTCGCAGGCGATTTTGATGGAGACGTTCCCGCCCAACGAGCAGGCGCTCGCGATGGCTACCTGGGGACTGGGGCTGATAACGGCACCGATTCTGGGCCCCACGCTCGGCGGATGGATCACCGACAATCTCAACTGGCGCTGGAACTTCTACATCAACCTGCCGCTGGGTGCCCTGGCCATCATCATGGTCTTCCTGTTCGTGCACGATCCGCCGTACCTCAAGCAGCGCAAGGGCGGTCGTATCGACTGGACCGGGATCGTGCTGCTGGCGTTGGCGCTCGGCCTGCTGCAGTTGGTGCTCGATCGCGGCCAACGCTCGGATTGGTTTGCGGCGCCGTGGGTGCGCTACTGCACGTTTTTTTCGGTGCTTTCGTTCATCGGGCTGGTGATGCATGAGCTGCGATTCCCCGATCCCGTTCTCGATCTAAGAATTTTCAAGCATCGCGAGTTCACCATGTCGGTGACGATCGTCGCGGTCATGGTCTCGACATTTTATGGGGTCAATCTGCTTAATCCGCTGTTCCTGCAGGAGCTGCTGGGCTATACCGCGTGGAAGGCGGGATTGGCGATGCTGCCGCGCGGCATCGGAGCCGGCGTCTGCATGTTCACCCTGGGCCAGTTATCGCGTTATGGCGTGGATACGCGGCCATTGATGGGAGTTGGTTTCGTGCTGGCCTCGTACGCCACCTGGCAAATGGCCGGCTGGGATTTGCAGGTGAACATGGCCTCGATACTGTGGCCGGTTCTGCTGTTCGGATGCGGTTCGTTCGGATGGCCAACATTATCAGCCGCGGCGGTCTCATGTGTGCCCCGTGAGCGGATGGGCTATGCGGCGAGCCTCTACAATATGATGAGAAACACCGGCGCCGCGATCGGAATCTCATTGGTGAGCAACGTCCTGACCGAGCGCCAGCAGGTCCATCAGACCTATCTGGTCCAACACTTCTCGGTTTTCGAGGCGTGGAAGATGAACCGGCAGGTACCGCTGGTGCCGGGCGGCATTCACATGAATCTCATTCCATCTCTCACGGCCGGCCATCAGCAGGGACTCGGGATGGTATATTCGACGATTCAGGCGCAGGCGATGCTGCTGGCGTACAATGACATCTATCGATTGCTGGCATTTGCGATGGCCGCCCTGGTGCCTTGGTTCATCTTTTTCAAACGGCCGCAAAGTGGTCAGGGCGGTGGCGCGCATTAACGCGCTCCCGTCTCTGTTCGCGAGTGCTCCAACCTGATGTCCAGTCCAATCCCTTCTAAAGCCGAAAAGGCCGCGGCGGCGTCGCAACCTTCGCGATGGTGGCCGGAATGGCTTAAGCACGACTTGCTGTATTTACTCGCAGGCCGCGCGATTAGAAGCTTCGCCCAGGGCTACCTGTTGATCATCGTGCCGCTGTACCTTTCGATGCTGGGCTACGATGCCGAGCATCTGGGGATTCTGTTCGCGGCCTCGGCAGCCACCAGCGCAATTCTGGTCGCCGCGATCGGAGTGCTCTCGGATCGATTCGGGCGCAAGACCCTGCTCATACTGATCTCGTTGATGACGGCCGGCGGTGGCGTGGTCTTCGCGCTTTCGAGCAATTTCCTGGTGCTGGTTGCCGGCGCGGCGTTGGGCACGATCGGACGCGGCGGCGGCGTCGGCAGCGGCGGCGCATGGGGACCGTATTACCCGGCGGAGCAGGCTTTGATCGCCGAGCAGGCGTCCGATCGCCAACGCACGACCATTTTCGGAGTGATCTCCTTTGTGGGCGTGATTGCGAGTGCGCTCGGATCGCTGCTGGCCTATATGCCGCAACTGATGCAGCGTTTCGCCGGTCTCACGCTGATCGATGGCTATCGTGGATTGTTCGCACTGACGGCGCTTTTGGGAATCGCGATGGCGCTGATAGTGCTGCCGGTACATGAATCGCATCGCCACGCCCATCCTGAACCGCGCTCACGCCATCCGCAGCTCACCCCGCAACGCGGACCCAGGCGGCTTTTTGGGATTTCGCTTTCGCGCGAATCTTGGCATCTGATTTCGCGCTTCATGATCACCAACTCGATCAACGGCCTCGCGATCGGGATGCTGGGACCGTTCATCGTTTATTGGTTTTATCGACGCTATGGGGTCGGAGCCGGCACACTCGGCGGCCTGTTCTTTTTTATGAATTTGATCGCCGCCGTTCCATACCTGTCGGCCGGGCGGCTGGCGGCGCGGATGGGCGCGGTTGGCGCAGTGGTCTGGACTCGGGGGATCTCGGTGATTCTGCTGTTGGTATTGGCCGTGATGCCGACTTTCACGCTGGCCGCGATCGTGTTCGGCATCCGGATGGTTTTCAACACGCTCAGCCTGCCGGTACGCCAGTCCTATCTGATGGGCGTGATCCGGCCGAGCGAGCGCGCCAGCGCCGCCGGTCTCGCCAATCTGCCGATGCACGCGGCCAGCTCCGTCACGCCTTATTTTGCTGGATATCTGATGCAGTACATTGCGCTCTCGCTGCCGCTCGAAATCGCCGCGGTTCTGATGGGTCTCAACACTGCGCTCTACTATATTTTCTTCCGCAATATCCGTCCGCCCGAAGAGATCGTCGCGGAGCAGGCTAACAGCTCGTAAGCGCGCGCTTGAGATTGCCGCGCCGCGTGCGCCACAATGCTTTCCAGCCTGACAACGTTCGATTCACACTGATGCAATTCGACTGTGAAGCTCATGGAAGCGGAGCATGATGCAGACCAATCTTGAGGCGCTACGCGCGCTGATCGAACCCGACCGGGTGCATCGCGCCATCTACGTGGAACCCGCGATTTTCGACCTTGAAATGGAACGCATCTTTGGCCGGGCCTGGGTGCTGGTCGGTCATGAAAGCCAGACTCCGAATCCGGGCGATTACTTCACCACTATTATCGGCAAACAGCCGGTGGTGATGGTGCGGCATACGGACGGATCGATCCGAGTGCTGTACAACCGATGCGGCCATCGCGGAGCCAAAGTCGTTGGCGACCGCGCTGGCAATGCGCGTTTTTTCCGCTGTTGCTATCACGGCTGGACCTTCCGCACCGATGGACAGGTGCTGTCGGTGCCGCTGCGGCGAGGCTACAACGATACCAACTTCAATCCGCAGGACCCGCAATTCTGGATGACACCGGCGGCGCAGGTGGACAGCTATCGCGGTTTCGTTTTCGCGAGCCTCGCGCCCGAGGGTCCGGATTTGCGCAGCTTTTTGGGCGGCGTCGCCAGTTCACTCGATGACTTTGTCGATCGCTCGCCGCAGGGCCGGATCGAAGTGGCGGGCCGTCCATTTCGGGTGCTCCAGCGCAACAACTGGAAGCTGTTTTTCGAGAATTTGAACGACGCGATGCATGCGCTGGTGGTGCACGAGTCGTCGGTGGAGGCGGCACGTTCAGAAGCGGCGCGGGAAGCTGCCCGGCCCGAATCAAACGGGCAGGGCTCCTATGCCGCTGAGCTCATCCCAACTCTGGACAAGAACGGCATTCCTTACGCTGCCTGGGAAAAACTTGAGACCACCGCGTTCGAATGGGGACACAGTTTCCTCGGCGGCTTCTTCAATCCCGAAAGTTATGAGCGCAGCTATGTCGAAGCGATGGAGAAAGCTCACGGCACCGAGCGGATGCGCGAGATTCTATCGGTTAACCGCCACAACACGATCATCTATCCAAGCTGCTCCACCCAGTCAGCCTATCAGCAGTTGCGCGTGATAAGACCGCTGGCGGTCGATCGCACGATGGTGGAAATTTACAATTTCCGGCTCGCTGGTGCGCCGCCGGATACCTATCGCCGAACTATGATTTTCACCAACCTGACCAACTCGCCGTCCTCGATCGTGATGCCCGACGATCTGGAGGCCTATCATCGGGTGCAGGAGGGGCTTGGCAGCAACGGCTCCGATTGGATCAGCCTCCATCGCGATTATGGCCGCGATTCGGCGCACGCCGGCAGCGTTACCGCCAACGCCACCAGCGAGTTGCCGATGCGTAATCAGACGCGGGTGTGGCTCAAATACATGACGGGGGAGGCGCCGGCGTGAAGAGTGCGACCGGTGCGGCCACCGTCCGCAAGCCCAACCTGCCCGATCTCGAGCAGTTCCTTTATCGCGAGGCGATGCTGCTGGATCGCAAGCTATGGGATGAATGGCTCGGGCTGTTCACCGACGACGGCTGTTATTGGGTGCCGCTTTTTTTCGAGCAGTCCGATCCGATGGAGCATACCTCGCTGTTCTATGAAGATCGCGTGCTGATGCAGATGCGGATCGATCGATTGCGCCATCCACGAGCTTTTTCGCAGGAAACGCCCTCGCTTACCTCGCACGTTGTCGCCGGTGTGATGCTTGAACAGTTCGATGAAACCAGCGGCGAATGCATCGTGCGATCGAGTTTCCATCTGCTGGAATTTCATGGCGAGGAGCATCGGATATTCGGCGGCTTCGCGACCTTTACGCTGGTTCCGGCTGATGGCAGTTTCAAGATCAAGCTCAAGCGCGTCGATCTGATAAACGCGGGCGGCATGCATGAGCCGTTGCAGCTCTTTATCTAATTCGAGGCTGACGGAATCGAGGAGATTTGCAATGGCGCAGCACGCGAAATCGGTGGTTCTCGCGCTTCACTATCAGAATGAAGTGTTGCATCCCAACGGCAAGATCCGCGTGGGAGTGGCCGAAGAAAGCAGCGGCCGCGAGGCGATAGTACGCGCCGCGAAAACCCTGCTCGACGGCGCGCGGGCGCACCAGGTGCCGGTCATTTCGGTTCGGATCGCGTTCCGTCCTGATTTTCGCGACCTTCAGGTCAACGGCCCGATTTGGGAGAACATCATGAAGCTTCGCGCCTGCGAGGACGGCACCTGGGGCGCGCAATTCTTCGATGAGTTGGCGCCGGCGCCGGGCGAGTTCACGGTTAATCACACGCGCATCAATGCATTCTATGGATCGCAGCTTCAGGAGATTGTCGATCTATTCAATCCCGACCGTCTGATTGTTGCAGGCATCGCGACCAACTACGTCGTCCAGCATACGGTCACCTATGCGTCCGACGCGGGATATCGGATTACGGTGGTTGGCGATGCCTGTTCCTCGGGCGTACCCGAACTTCATGAAGGCGCGCTGCGCACCATGAGTCTGCTCGGTTCGATCGAAACCGCCGATCAGGTGGTCGCCGGATTTCGTAATCGTTCCACTGCCGCCTGAGCCAGGAATCATCAGCCGCCGACCTTGCGCCTACTTTGCAACGACCTTGAATGACCACGAATAGGTTTTTTCGTCGGCGGTGATCGAAACCGAATAGGTCGATCCGGGTTTCAGCGGATCGCGTGGAATCAGCACCATCGCGCCGTGATCGCGCAAATCGTTGCGGCCATCGAGCTGCACCGAAGCCTGAGGGTTCACATAATCGTTCGCATCGAAACCGCAGGCCGGCGCGTCTGCGCCGTCGCGCTTGAAAGAAAATGCGGTCATCTTCGGCCAATACCAGTTGCCAAGCTGAAGGGTGATTGGCAAACCGGTTGGCAACGCATAGCCGGGACATGAGGTGAGCGGGTCCGGCCATTCGCCAGTGGACTTCGTCATTTCAATCCCGGCGCCGTTGGGCGGAAATTCGATAGGTTTTTTGTATACCTGCGGGATCGGCGTGAGCTTTTCAGTATCGGTGAGCACGTTCAGCGCGGCGGCGCAGGTGTCGGCCGAGCAATATTGCCCATAACCAGCACGCCGCAAGCGCGGGCTGAGAATCGGCAGCCGATGAAACGGAATCGACATCCATCCATCGATTGCCTTGGGGCCTGAGTAGGTATCGGGACGACCGCCCTCCCATAACTCGATATCGCTATCCTCCGCCGCCTCGCGGCCGATCGAGCTATAGTCCGGTAAACCGGCATTTTCGGCGTGCATTTCGGCTCCGAGCGGAGAACCGGCCGCCAGCGCCGAACCATAGTTCGTGACCAGATAACGGGCATGAGCCGCATCGCCCGCACTCAGCGCCGGATTCTCATCGGCCGGCGCAACCCCCACCATCGCGCGATACTGATTTACGCGCGCAAGCCATCCTGGCATCGGACCGGCATCGGGCGGCCGCACACTAATCCGAACGACCTTACTCACCGGCGCTGCGATTCGATCCGGAGCGATCGGCAATTTGACCGGGTGGGAGTTCGCCACCGGAGTAGAGGAGACAGGGGATACCGAAGGGCTTTCAGTAACCAATAAGTAGTCGGTTACGCCGAACCCGATCGCAAACAGCACCACCATAATTTCGATCCAGGTGCGGAAAAGGATGCGCCGCCTGAATCGCGCGGCAGTTGAGTCGACCACTACGAACCGCACCTGGCCGAACCTGAGTTCGTCACCGCTAACGAGCGTATGTTTCGCGATTTTGCGCCCGTTTACGTAAGTGCCGTTGGTCGAGCCGAGATCCTGTATCTGGTAAGTCCCGCGCCGGTGATGGATTTTGGCATGGCTTCGCGAAACGCTCGCGTCGGCGATAACGATATCGTTTTCCGCCGCACTCCCGATCCGCGTCACGCCACCGAATAATGCATGTTCGCGCGGCGCAGAACCCTCGATCGCCACCAATCGCACGCCACTTATCGCCGAGCTCCGGTGTTCGACGGATTTTTTATTAAGTGCGGCCACGGTTTCGCGATAATTGTAGCGGTTTTTGGTGCCCGAGTGGCACATGTGATGCTTGGATCATGCTTGGAAAAGATGAGATCGATTGGACGCGCGCGGATCAGGTGATAGGCACCGCCGAGGGGATCGCGCGGGAGGTTGATTCGGAAAGTGAGAGTGCCCAGAATACCTTACGATGATTACCGCGGAGGAAACGACGCCTCGAATCCCGTCGGTCAGGGTCAGCCGCCGCCGCTTTATCGTACTGGGGGCTACCGCGCTAAGCGGATGGTTGATACCGGGACACGCGATCGCATCGTCTTTTTGGCAGCGTGATCGCGCGCTTTCCTTCTACAATCTGCATACCGGTGAGTCGGTGCGGGCAACTTACTGGTCGGACGATCAATACGTTCCCGAAGGCGTGCAGGCGATCAACTATGTTATGCGTGATTTTCATCTGAATCTGGAGGTTCAGACTGATCCGCGCTTGCTCGACCTGCTTTACGCGCTGCATTATCAGTTGGACACGACCGCGCCATTCGATCTGATCTCGGGCTATAGATCACCTGCCACCAATGCGGCCTTGCGCCTGCACAGCGAAGCAGTCGCCGTGAACAGCCTGCATATGTATGGGATGGCGGCCGATATTCGCGTGCCGGGGCGCCATCTAGCTAACGTCCATCGATCAGCTTCCGCATTGCGCCGGGGCGGAGTTGGTTACTATCCGCGCGCAAACTTTGTTCACGTTGACGTGGGCCGGGTCCGCTACTGGGGCGCCTGAACTATTCCCGACCTGCCTCGGCCCGCCCTCCTGTCGATCATTCTGAGCGCCGCGAAGAATCCCGGGAGGCTGGCTAGTAAGAGCTTTCGAGCTGAACTCCGGCGGGTCCCTGAATCTATTTAATTTCCTCTGGCAGCACAGCCATTAGTGGAGCTGGCAGCAGTGGCCGAGGCGATCTGTGCGGTTTGATTCTGCGCATATTCCTGAGGCGAATCGATAGCGCTATGCACCGCCACGGAGGTACAGATTCCAAACAACTCGCAGCACCCAGACAGCATCGAAACGGCAATTAAAAGGGTAAACAGTTTAATCATAAATGTAATAGACCAAGCTCCGTTGTTACGGCTTCCATTCCCTTCCACGGGCATCTGTTTATGAGGTGTAGGTCCGCTGCGGTGGTAGGATGCAATTGCCGCACCACGATTTTTACGAGCTACTAACGCGTTTATTTCGAAAAAAACCAAAATATGGCAGCGCTTTGCGCTAATACGGGATGTAAATACTGCAAAAAAATGCGGTCTGACGAAGCCGGATCACTCTGCCCAAAAACGGTCGGGCTTCACTCGGGAGCTTCGGCCAGCTATTTTTCATCTGCCTTATAATAAGGAGCGCACCCGCGATGATAACGCCGCCTGCCGTCTTAATCCTGAGTTCAGATCGCCCAAAACTCCGATGCTTGCGTCTGCTGATCGCTGTTCTCATCGGCTTGATCGTAAGCGGGCTGTCGTTGGCGCCTGCTCGGGCTGCTGAAACCACAGTTCCCGCCCAGCATCGACTGGCAGCCAAAGTATTCAAGGATCACAATTGCGCCTCTTGCCACACGCTCAGCAAAAAAGGGCAGTTTGGGTACACACCTCGCGGAATCGAGATCAAAAGTCGATCGTTAGGCTGCGTCGATTTGCTGACTCAGATGACCAAGCTCACCAGCCTGCCGCAGGAGCGCTGGACCTCCAACGATCAGGCGCAGGTGCATGATTTCCACGAATTCGGATGCACCCAGTGTCATCAGATGACCGGCCACGGCATGGAGATGACGGAACTGGGAACCAAGCTCCGCTCAGCCCATGTTTCGTGTCCGGAGGTTGAAAAGGTTCTCAACCAATGAGCCGGCCTTAGCGGGCGCTTCGTGTTTCGCTCGCGCGCTCTTCAACCGGCGGCAAGGAACGAAAGAACCACCAGTATATGGCCGTATTCACCACCTGAAATGCGGCCGACACCTCCATGGGGATGGTGAGCGCAAGCTGCATTAGAAAACCCGCAGATAATGAACTCATTGTCAGTCCCACCTGGATCGGCAGATTAGCGATTCCGCTGGCAGCCGCCCGTTCCGAGGGACGCACCACACCCATGATGTAGGACTGCCGGATCGGCACCGACATCGCATTGGTCAGTTGCCGTCCAAGAAACGCCGCGTAGGCCAGGACGAGGGTCGGCATCAGCGGCACTAACGCCAGGAAAACGGTCGAAATCGCGCGCGACCAGGCGACCACATTGACCGTACCAAAGCGCCGCGCCAATGGCCCTGCCGCGTACAGCGGCGGTATCACAATCAAGTTGATAATGAAGAACAGCGATCCGAGTTGATCGGCGGTGGTGCCCCATTGGCGGTAAAACCAGTAGGTGACGAACGGCCCCAGCATCCCGACCGCCAATCCGTTGGTCCAGTTTACCAGCATGAAACGCCACACAATCGCCCAAGTGTCGTGCGACAAGCCTAACCGCTTGTGGCCGGGGTCAGCTTCCGCCTCGTCGTTCGATGGTGGCGAACCCTCGCGCGTGCCTGGGTGACGTTGTTCGCCGACCGGCAGGGTCAGGACCGCGATCATCACATTAATTGCGGCCGTGACTATGAAAACCGCCCGATAGCCCGCGATCATCGGCATCCCCGCAAGATGATGCAGCAGTTCGGGAAGCTTGGCGATCAAGGAACCAGCCGCGCCGATAATTCCACATACCAGCAAGATCGAGGAAAGCGCCGTGGTCCGATCGTGATCGTCAACATGCGCTGACAGCAACGCCTGCACGGCCGGGTAATATGGGCCGATCCCTGCCCCACTGCCGCTACCACCCTGTGGGCTGATCATCGAAATTCCACCGAAGATCAGCAGCAGGTAAAGACTGGTAACTTGCGAAAAAACCACCGTCCCGAACGCCATCAGCAACGAGGAGGCTATGATTACCGTTTTGCGCCCAAGGCGATCGGAGGCAACCCCGGAAATGACAGCGAACAATGCTGCGCAGAACGATACCGCCGTAATCAACAGGCCCAACTGCACCGCGCCATATCCGATCGCGATCAGGTACAACGGAACGATAATCGGCAGATAGCCGATTGTGAGGCTGAGCAGCCCCTGAAGAATCAATAAAAAGGTTACGTCACGGTTAAGCCACCGCGGAACCCACCATCGTGCTTGTGCCCCCTCGGGCGG
This sequence comes from Deltaproteobacteria bacterium, assembly GCA_027317185.1. Taxonomy (GTDB): domain Bacteria; phylum Desulfobacterota; class Binatia; order Binatales; family Binataceae; genus JAJPIG01. The sequence goes on along the minus strand of DAHVFB010000054.1, from coordinate 6,599 downwards.
TTGGCTCGCGCCGGAACGCGAAGCCGCAGACCTCAAACCGTCGGAACTCACTCTCCGACACTCCGTAAAATCATTCTGTCTCCGCGATCAATGCTGCCAACAAGCGTAGTGTTTATGGCAGGTAAGCTTAATCATTCTTCGCAAGCCGATGATAAGCGCAGTCGCGAGCCTGTCAAGCACCATTACTCGGCAAATCCGCGAATGCCCTTTCTTGACATCGCAACATCGCAGGCTTAAAGCGGTCTGGGGTAACTGGATCTCCATGTCAAATTCTGAATTCAAAGGTAAAGTTGCGATTGTGACCGGTGGCGGATCGGGAATCGGCCGCGCCGCCGCGATCAAGCTTGGGGCCGCGGGCGCCAAAGTGGTGGTGGCCGACCTCAATGCCGCCAATAGCGAACAAACCTGTTCGATGATGGCGAAAGCCGGCGCTGAGGCAGTACCATACCGTCTCGAGGTATCCCGCGCTGCTGAAGTCGAGGCCATGGTGGCGTTCGCGGTGAAAACCTTCGGCGGACTCGATTGCGCGGTCAACAATGCCGGCATCCAGGGCGAGATCGTTCCGACCGTGGAATGCAGCGAGGAGAACTGGGATCGGATCATCGCGGTCAATCTTAAAGGCGTTTTTCTCTGTCTCCAATATGAACTGCGCGAGATGTTGCGTCACGGCAAAGGGGCTATAGTCAATACCGGATCGAATTTCGCGCTGGTGGGCTCCCAGCATATGCCCGCTTATTCGGCAAGCAAGCATGGGGTAGCAGGGTTGACGAAAACCGCCGCGATCGAAGTGGCACCGCGCGGAATCAGAGTTAACGCGGTATGTCCCGGCCCGACGTTAACTGCGCTTTCCGAAGCGGCGATCAAGGACGACCCGTCGATTCCAGAGGCGATCCTGGGACGGCTCCCGATCGCGCGATGGGGCAGCGCCGAGGAAATTGCCGAGGCCATCGTATGGCTGTGCTCGGATGCGGCGCGCTTCGTGATTGGTGCGATTTTACCGGTCGACGGCGGCTATGTAGCGCAATGAAGACGCGAATCGCCTGCGCCGATCGCAAACCTGAGCGGCCTGCAGAAGGAGAACGATCATGATCATTCGTGGCGAACACAACGGCGAGATTGTGATGGTTAACCAGACCGATCACTCGCAACTGGTCGGACAACTCGCTTCGCATTGGGGCAACTCGGAATTCGATGCTCCGCGTCCGTACGAGTCGGTAGTGCGGGCCGCAATCTATCATGACTTCGGATGGCTGCCGTATGAAACTACGCCCGGCGCCGATCCCAAAACCGGCAAGCCTTTGAGCTTCATGCAGGTCGGCCTGCAAAAATCCCAGCTTAATTCCTATCGCTGGGTGGTCGATTGGATGAACGAGATCGATCCCTATTCCGCGCTCATTATCTGCATGCATCGGACGGGACTGTGGCGGGGCCGCTATGGCGCGATCGATCATCCAACCGCATTCAATCTGAGCAACCCGCCGCCGGATGTCGCCAAATTCACCAGCGACAACGAGCAGTGGCAGGAACAGCAGAAAAAGTCCTTCGACGAAAAGGAACTGAGGACCAACTATCGACTGATGCAGGTGTGGGACCTGCTCGGTCTCTATTTCTGCTGTCAGGACGTATGCGACGATTTTGTCGATCCGGTGCCGCAAAAATATTCCGCCAATGGTGACCGGGGCGTCAAAATGATCATGAAACCCGAGAGTAAGACGCGCGTGGCGTTCTCGCCCTACCCCTTCGATGTACGTCCGCTCAAGGTACAGTTGCGGCTCAAGCATCTGCCGCGCGCCACCTTCGAGAACGACGAGGACTTTCGCAAAGGATTTTACCAGGCGCGCAACGAATGGACGGAATTCGAACTGGTCTAACCGCGGTTACGATTTCATTGCCGGCTGACCAAAGGCGCTCTGGCGATCAATCGCCGGAGCGCCTTTTTTATCGCCTTAAAGTTCCTTCAGCCGCGGGTACACTTCGCGAGCGAACAGCGTTAATCCTTTGATTGTTTCGTCCGGCGTGACGAATCCGGCCTGTCCCATTATCAGCAGATTGCCGAATCCCCCGACGTGATCGTACAGCGCCTTGATCTGCCGGTAGACCGAGTCCGGATTCCCGGCGATCAACACCGCCTTTTTCAATTCCTGCTCAGCCGTGGTGTTGCGGCCGAAGGCGGCGAACGGACCGGAGCCCTTGAGGATTTTCATCACGGTCGAGGTCGAATGATAGCCCGGCGGATTGACGAACTGCATCGGCACGCGGTTGGAGTTCAGATACCAGAGCAGCTTTTCGCCGACCCGCACGCCCTCCGCTTCGGTGTCTCCGGTATAGAGGAGCGCCGCGTACGCGAGCCGATCGAGCGGCGTGTCCTGATCGAGTTCCGTGCGCCGCTTGCGGTAAGCATCGAAGACCGCCCGCGTCTGCTCGAAACCAGTAAGAAACGTCGCCACCACACTTCCGCGCTCGGCCACCTTCGGCGCGCCCTCCGGACTGGTGCTGGTGATCCAGACCGGCGGATGCGGTTGCTGCAATGGACGCGGCCAGATGTTGACCTGGCGATGGCGGAAATATTTGCCTTCCCAGTAGAACGGGCCATCGTGCGAGGTCCAGGCCTTATTGATTAGATCGAACGCTTCCCAGAATCGATCCTGCATATCCACCGGACGGCTGTTCATGGCCGATATTTCGTAAGGCACGCCCCGCACAAAACCCACATCGAGACGCCCATACGAAATGTTGTCGATGATCGCCATCTCTTCCGCCACCCGCACCGGTTCGCGGCGGTTTGCAATCGGATTGCCGAGAATCAGAATCCGGCCGCGCTTGGTGACGCGAGCCAGGATCGCGGCGGTCAGGGGCACCGCGGAATTCATACAGGTGGCGGTCTGATGATGCTCGTTGAGCATCAGATCGAACCCCAATTCATCGGCGGCCACCCATTCATCGATATAGTCGTTGTACAGGCGCGCGCCTTTTTCCGGATCGTAAATCCGATTCGGCAGCTTTACGCGAATGGAGTCATAGTCATCGGGTAAATAAGGATAGGCGCATTCACTGAAAAAATAAGCTTTCATTTCTGCACTTGGCTAGCGGTTGCGGGCTTTCGCGGCAAAAGTGGTTACGTGCTGCAGCAGGATTTCAGGGCACTCGAGATGCGGAAGATGTCCGCAGTTCGCGATGGTCTCGAATTTAGCGCCGGGAATAGCCGCGGCAAATTTACGGCCGTAATCCGCTTTGACCAGGCCGTCGTTTTGTCCCCATACCACCAGGGTTGGGATATCGATGCGCCCGAGCCAGTTCAGCAGCTTGGGATTGTGCGCGTACGGCTCCCAGTTAAACAGCGCCAACGCCGCACGGTTCTGAGCGACGATCGCCAACCGTTCCTCGGAAAGCCCGTTCATGTCGATCTTGAACTTCTGCGGCTCGTGAAACAGCAGCCGCATCAGATCTTCTTCACCGATGGCGAACATATCGGCAATGTCGGGGGTTTCACGGTCGCTCACCTTGATGCCAAACGAATCCACCAAAACGAGCTGCGAGAGCCGATCGCTACTCCTGATAGCGATTTCCGCGGCAATCCAGCCACCCATCGAAAATCCCGCGAGCGTAACCTCGCGCAGCCCGAGCTGCCTCATCATATCCAGGTAGAGATAAGCAAGGTCATCGATACTGTCGATGTCGCCGGGTCGTGGCGAACCCATGAAGCCTGGATGTGAGGGCGCGATTACGTCAAAATGCCGCGCCAGACGCGAGACGAAATCGTGCTCAAAGCTGAACCCCGAATCGAGCAACAGCAGCGGCCGCCCGCCGCCCTCGCGCACGAACTGCACCTCAACTCCACGCACATTCAACTTTTCCAAATTCATACCGTCCAGTTGGAAATCGTATCAGACCGGCACCGCGGTGGCGCGAGATTTAGACTCCGCAAATCGCGATGTCAAGCCATATCGGTGCAGGGACGCAGGCGGGAATTTGTCTATTGCCCCGCTATAAAGTCCGCCAGCGCGCGATTGAACTCTTCGGGCCGCTCGAAGTATACCGAATGGCCCGCACCCGGAATCTTCACGAATCGAGAATGCGGGATGCTGCGCGCCATCAGTTCCATCAGCTTTGGCGTGGTTAACGCATCCTGCTCGCCAACCAGAATCATGGTTGGAATACGCTTTTCGATTACGGGCTCGATTCGATGCCGCAGCCGCATCATCCGCGGCACCAGATCCGGAGGCACGTGCAGATTGAGCGCCGATATCTGTTGATAAAGGAATGCCTTGGCGGGCTCCCGCGCCGGAAAATCGAGCGCATAAACCCGCTTCAGTACTTCGGCCAGACCGCCGCGCGGCGCGCCATGCGCCTGCATCTCAGCGATCACTTCCGGATCGTCCATACCCGCCATCGTGTCGCACAGCGCAAGCGCCGCGACCCGATCGGGCGCGGCGCACGCCAGGCCGAGCGAAGTCCATCCACCCATCGATTGAGCGACCAGCATCGCGCGATCAATCTGCAGATGGTCCAGCAGACCGCGCAAATCATCGATGAAGGCGTTCGGCCCCGCCCCATTAGCCACCTCGTGCGAAAAGCCAAATCCACGATGGTCGAAGGTCACGCATCGAAACTGTGTGGCGAACACCGGCACCTGTTGCCACCAGCTCAGATGATTACCGCCGGCGCCATGGGCGAACACCAGCGCCGGTCCCTCGCCATGAACTTCATAGTACAACTCGACTCCGTTAATTTTCGCGAATGGCATCTGCGCCTCCGTTTTTCGACGCCAACTTTAGCGCTGCTCTATCCGAATCGGGAAGAGCAACGCTTCGAGTCGAGCTTCATTCACAATCTGAACCTTTTGAAAACAAGGTAGTGACGGCTGCCGGCTTCTACGTCCCATTCGAAAAATGCAACTGAGTATCGAATCGAATCGAGGACCGATCAATCTTGTATTGTCAGTTGCCTCGCTCGGTTGCCTCTCGTTTAATGAATTATGGAGAAGCGATGAACTGCTGCCGCTGGTGATGACTACGCCGCCGGCAGATTCGTCGCAATTAAGGAACGCCGAGTCCAGGACCGAGCAATTCTTTTTGCTGCGGTCCACGATTTGGCTTGAGGTTGACGATGCCAGAAAAACGCACTCTTGAACGCGCCCGCATGGACAAGAAACGCGGCAAGGCCGCCACCACGCAGGCGGGAGAATTCGTCCGCGAGGAAATGGATCACGCCAAGAGCGGTAAGCATCCGGTCAAAAACCGCAAGCAGGCGATCGCGATCGGACTTTCAAAGGCGCGGCGTGCCGGAGTCAAGCTCCCATCACCGCCGGACAAAACGCGCAGCACCGGCGGCGGATCGAAACACTCCAACACGGCCAAAAGCCGCAGCACGCGGTCGAAGAAGAGCGCCCGAAGTCGTACGACTCAAAGCCGGACCAAGAGCGGCGCCGGGAGCCGCGCCAGAAAACGCAAAACCGGCGGCCGGAAATAAGCGGGGTGCGATTCTCGAAATAATCGCTGCCGCATCGGCGCTTTCGGCCAACTGAGCCGGCGCACCACCGCGCCGGCTCAGTAAACAAATTTCGATTTCTGGAAAAGTCAAAAACTAACGGGATTATTTAGCCCGTTCGTAGAGGCCGCGATCCTTGCGCTTGACCGCGCCTGCTTCGATCCATCGCGTAATGGCGGCAAATATTTCTGACGAGCGTTTATCTTTCAAGCTGCGAATGCCGCGAACGTCGGAAGCTTTGAACTGCTTCGGCATCTGCTCCAGGATGCTGTTCCAGTTAATGCGTCCTCCGCGATGAATGCCGTTGCTACCGGCAGGAGCGCCATTATTGCCGCGCTGACCGGCCAGCGCTAACAGTTTCGATTCCTCTTTTTTTAAACGTTCAAGATCGATCTCTCGCGACCGAATCTCATTGCGTAATTCGGCCAACAATTCGCGCGCTTGCTTCTGCAATTGGTCGAAAGCCGAAGTAAATTGGCTTTCAGAAGTCCGTGGCATCTGGTGTTTCCCCTCGTAAGTTGAATTCGCCTTCAACAACAAAGCCGAATTTAACTATCATCTTTCGATCCAGCCGGGCAACCGGTTTGCTATTCAGTTCGACACAAAGCACAGCCAGTATTAGTCACTCCACCGATTCCTATCCGTTAGCCGTTTGTACCTTCCTGTCGAAGCCGGGCAAAATTGCCTGTATGAAGGCATTGCGGATCAACTCGACTACCGCTTGCCAGGTATGGGGGCTTGGACTCGACAGTTTACCCTCTAACCTGGTTTGCGTAGCGACCTTTTTCGTGTCCGAATTCTTGAGGATATCCGATACCCCCTGGACGGTGGCCTCATAAGCTTTGTGTGTAATACTTTTGCCTTTCTCCTGTTTCGATGAATAAACCTTCAGGCCCGAAAACATCGGCTTCACGTAACCATTGATTTCATTGTTTTTTACGCCCATCTGCGAATACATGGAAAATTGGCCCGCAGCTACTTCAAGCTTGCCATATGCACGCAACAAATCATTCATGGAAGGCAGGTCGGTATCCTCGATCGCAATTTTAGTTGTGAAGTCGGGACCGCTGGTCTCGGGCAGGAAGACACCATCGACGTGGATATTACCGCTG
>DAHVFB010000053.1 GCA_027317185.1 Deltaproteobacteria bacterium | reverse complement strand
GCTGTTTTACAACCGCCAGCGCCGGCATTCGGCGCTCGGTTATCTCTGTCCGGTTGAGTTCGAGCGTCGTCATTATGAACCGATGGCTGCCTAACCCGAGTGTCTACGCAATCGGGGCAACCTCACTCAAGGGAAAGCTTATGCGGCGGCGCCTTCTCAATGGTTTCCTACGGCGTGTAAAACGGGATCATAAATTTGTGGCACGATTAAGCTGAACTTCGGAGTAAAGGGCAGAAAAACTTTCGCTGGTCGAAATGTCCGCCTATGAAGCAGTCTTGGAAAGCGAAAGATAGTTTCGACCAGTTCGACACCGGGGTGCGGCAGCGGCAGTTCTACGACGAGGAATGCGATCCGGAGTTCGAGATAACGCGGCCGCATGGCTGCGGCCGTCTTTACGATTTCCTGATCGAGCATAAGTTTCGCACCGGGCTTGAGGTACTCGGCCTCGATATCGCCGGACTGTCGGTGCTCGAGATCTGTTGCGGCTCCGGCCTGATGGCCGAAAAATTCGCGCGCGCCGGCGCGATCGTTACCGGAATCGATTTTTCTCCGGCGGCCATCGAGCGCGCCAAAGAACGCGCGCGGCGCTTTCGGTTCGATGCGAGTTTTATGGTGGGTGACGCCGAGAAGTTGGCTTTTTCCGATCGGAGCTTTGATCTGGTCGCGGTCCACGACGGGCTGCATCATCTGGACGATCCCCGGCGTGCCGTTGGCGAGATGGCTCGCGTCGCACGAAAGGGCGTGCTGATACTCGACCCCGCAAAGGCGGCGCTGACGAAGCTTGCGGTAAGGTTGGGGATCGCAGTTGACGTGGAGGACGCCGGCAACGAGGTGAAACGTCTGGTCCCTGCGGAGATTGCGGCTGTGGTTCGCGAGCAGGGGTACGATACCGTTCGCTGGCGGCGCACGCTGATGTACTATCCGCACGCGCCTTATCGATGGTTCGTTTGGTTCGATAAATCCCTGCCATTCCTGTTGTTCAGGCTGATGTTCGAAAGTATCAACCTGCCATTGGGCCGATATGGCAACAAGCTGGCGTTAGCGGCCACCCGTTCGAACCTGGGCTGATTGCGGCACCCGCTACTTCGGAAGCGGCTCGCGATCTTTTTATTCCCGGTCAGCTTCTGCTGGCCGGGTTTTTTATTTCTTCCGGATGCCAGGAGATCTCGCAAGTTGATAGCAGTGCTAAATTGAACAAAAAAAAGGGCCCATCAATGGATAATGGATCCCATGCAAAGTCACTTGCAGATGCGACGAGCTTATGGATCGCGATGTTCGGTTGTGTGCCGCATCCTCGACGCCGCTCAAGATGATCGTGCTCGCGATGGAACAACATCATGGAGAGCGCGGCGGTCCTGGCGGCAACTCACAATTTTTCTAACAATGTCGGCGCTTTTGCTGATCGGGCCCGCATCCGGTCAGGCATTTTCAGTGCTGGCGCATCAAGCGGTCGTCGATCAGGCGTGGGACAATACCCTGTTACCACTTGTGCGCAAGCGTTTTCCGACTGCCACGGAGCAGGAGTTAGCAGATGCGCGCGCGTATGCCCATGGCGGATCGCATCTGCCGGATCTTGGATATTTTCCACTCGGTAGCCGTCTTTTCACCGACCTGCTGCACTACGTTCGCACGGGCGATTTCTATGGCCGCCTGCTGGCGGAGGCGGGTTCTGCGCAGGAGTATGCATTTGCTCTTGGGATGCTGGCGCACTATGAAGTGGATTCGATCGGCCATCCAGAAGCGACCAACGTTGCTGTTCCCATTATCTATCCGAAGCTCGCCAAGCGTTACGGCGATAGTGTGACATATGCAGACTCCCCCTCAGCACATATCGAAACCGAATTTCGATTTGACGTGCTGCAGGTCGCCCATCGGCGCGAGATACCCAATTTGTTCGAGCATTCCATCGAGTTCAAGGTTCCCCGAACATTTCTCCAACGGGCATTCCGCGAGACCTATGGCCTGGAGCTGAATGATCTGTTCGCAAATTATGACGTTGCGCTCAATACCTATCGCTGGGGTTTTCGGACGCTCCTGAATGAAGGAACAGGAATCGCGTGGCAGCTTTACCGGCAGGATATCAACTCACTTGAGCCAGGAATAACGTCGGGGCAGTTCGTTCATTCAATGACACGCATCGATTTCGTACAGCAGTTTGGCAAGGCATTCCTGGAGCCTGGCTATTTCGTGCGATTTATCGCCTTTATAGGCAATCTTATACCCGATATTGGCCCGTTCAGGGAGCTTCCTTACAAGCCCCTGGACAAGAACGTGCAACAGCTATACTTCAGCGTGTTTCACCATGCATACGAAGAGTACGTTCAAGAGACCGCTGTCGTCGCTGAGGGTAAAACCGGGCTTGCGAACCTCACCCTTGACACCGGTAAGCTATCTCGAGCAGGCGAATATGCCCCCGCCGACAGGGCCTACGTCGAGCTGTTACACCGTCACGCTCAGGCTCACTTCTCGCAGATGCCAAAAGCGCTTGCCGACGACATGCGCGACCATTTCCGCGATCGAAGCGCCGCCCTGGCCTTCGAGCATAGCGAACGTAAGCGCGAGAAGGCTTCGATCGAAGTGAGCGAGCTTGAGGCCGCGGCACAATCGGGGGCGCATTGATGACGCCAGATGTCTCGGCGAGCGCCCCGGCTTGCCGACCCTCCCTTGAGATTAAGTTACCTTCTTATCTCGCCGCGCCAGGCGCCCGTCTCCTGATTACGTGATTCGATGAACTGCTTGAACTTGTCAAGGTCTCCCTGAACTCGCATCGACACTGCACCCAGCATATCCCCCACCTTTTCGATCGGCCCCTGTGGCTCGTAATCTATTTGCAACATCACTTTGGTCTGGTTATCGCTAAGTCTGTGAAACGTCACTACGCCGGCATGGTGGAGATCGGAAATGCTACGCCAGGCGATGCGCTGATCGGGGATCTGCTCGGTAATCTCGGCCTCGAACTGTTTTTCTTTCCCACCAATATCTATGCGCCAGTGTTGTTTGCGATCGTCAAGTTGCTTCACTTGGACCACGCCTTTCATGAACTTCGGAAAATCTTCAAACTGAGTCCATTGGTTATAGGCGGTGTGGACGGGAACATTTACGGCAACTGATTTTTCAATAACAGACATGAACTGACCCCTTTTTTGGTTACGGAAAAACCGTGTTTTAAACCCCAACTTCTGAGCCGATCTCCCCGACGTAACAATTGCGTGCCTGATTGGCGGAGCGGGGTGCATTTGCGGCACGCTACGAACCAAGATCCTCGCGGCCATTTCGAAGTGACCCTATTTTGCGACTCAAATCATTTAATTATTATATGATCCGTTTGTGAACAGAGTTGCATTATTAATGCCAAGCCGAAGGGTCGGACCGCCCACCACTTATGGATTGCGTATATGGATGTTGTACGCGGTTTTCGCGCGCGTACTTCTCGATCACCTGCTTGCCCCGGTCTTTGCGGTGCTGGGAACGTCGCAGGTTGCGTTTTGAAAGAACAGCGGCGACGCAGCTTTTGCAGACTCTGTCTTCGTGGCGATGGGGGTCAGTGCACGGGCGTTATCTCACTTAATGGCAGGGCGTTTATCCGGTCCCATGAGTTTGCCAGATAAACCGTGCCGCCAACGATAACGGGGTTGATGAGACCGAAGCGTCCGCCAACATGTTTCCGGCCAGTCATCTTTCCGGATTTGGGATCGATCGCATAAACGTCGGGACCGGTGGCGATATACAGCGTTCCATCGTAATAACTACCGGGGCTGCGGCCTGCTCCCGCCGGATCGGCATCCGGGGCCTTCCACTGCCAAAGCAGCTTTCCAGTGTGGAGGGATCTTGCCTGGTAGATGCTGTTCACCGGCGAACCGAGATAGAGAACTCCGTCATGAATCATCGGCATGCCGCCCTTGAAGGCCGGTGGCAAAAGCCCGCGACCCATCTGGGCGGTCCAAAGAACGGCTCCGCTTTTCGCGTCAAAACCCCGGATTGTGGTGTCGACGGTTTTGATGCCGTGTTCGACGCGTGGATCGCTGACCGCGTCCATCGCGACTACATCATCATCAACCGCCGGTGCGACGTCACCCATCCCGGTGTTCACAGCGCCAGGTATCTCGCCGCACCACAACACCTTCCCCGTCTTTTCGTCGAGTGCATAAAGATATGGCTTCACTGACATGGCTACATACAGCACGCCGTCCGCCGCGGCCGGGCTCGCCATGTTTGCGATCCCTCCAAGATGCGCCGTCCAGACCTTGCTGCCGTTCTCGCTTCGAAGCGCGTGAACGTTGCCAGCGCCGGTGGCGACGAACAGCAAACCGGCATCGTATGCAGGCGTTGTCATTGTTTCGCCCCTGGTTGGAAAGTACCAGAGCAGGGAACCAGTAAGGCGATCGAGAGCGAAGACGCCGTTATAATTGATCGCATCCCCGCGGATGGCCGAATCGGGATTTCGTGCGAAGTTCTCCACATTGGCAAAGTTGAACGCGACGCTGCCGGCCGAAACAAAGACCTTGTCACCAACAATCAATGGGTTACCCATCAAGTTGTTAGCTATAGGACTGGTTCGCCAGATCAGGTTTCCGGTTTTCGCATTGATTGCATACACGAACATGTCATCGCTTTCGGCGTACACCACGCCATCCGCCATCGACACGCCGAGCGCATTGCCAATTGACTGAGTCTGGATCGGTTGAGCGCTGCGCTCGCCCAGCGTCGCGGTGTTAAAAGGATGCGTTTGTGTAAGTGGCCATGCGCGCGCCTCTGAAAAGCCCCAGGTCACTCCCTTAACCAGCCACAGCGGAGCATTCCGCGCCGCCGGATAGCTCGCGTTATGGGTCGGTCCGCCGTATGCCTGCCACCATCGATTTGGTCCCGCTGCAGCATCGGATCCATTCGGGATATTCGCTGGATTATAAACCCGGTCATACGGGCCGCCCGCAGCCACCGGTACGGGAGGCTCAGCACGAGCCAAGGTGAGAATCAAACTTTGTAGAAAGACCAAACTGGCGACGACTATAAGAAAAGCGCGGATTGGCTGATGGAACGGTTTGTGGACTGGCTTGTATTGGTGGACTGACCGATCGGGTTGCTCGTTCGTTGACACTGAATTCTCCAGTGTAGGCGCGAAATTTGCCCACAGATGCGCTTTCATTGACCAGGCTTATCGGTTTGAAACCGGGAAAGCGGGATCGCATGGATCCAGCCATAAAGATTGGTCACCATCAGCGTGTCCTCAGCTAGCAGCGGCGTGGCTGGTCCGATATAGCCACCGACTCGCACCGAGCCGATCTGATGGCCATCGCTCCTCGCAAGTGAGATCACGTGTGGCCCGGCGGCGACGTAAACGATCTTGTCGTCTACGACCAACCCCGCGCCTGCTTTCTTCACCGAAGTATTCCAGAGCGGTCGGCCATCGGTGAGGCTTAGCGCATGAGTGGCATGACCCACGATGCTCGACACATAGATGATGCCCTCGACAATTGCAGGCGTGGCGGTAGCAAATCCTCCCGGCGCAGGACCCTTGCCGAGGACCACCTGCCAGGCAATCCTGCCGGTCGCGGCGTCCATCGCCACCAGGAGGTTTGCGGCTGGCGCCTCGAGGTCACCGCTCCGAATGAGTTCCTCAACCACGATCTTGCCGGCGGCATAGGCCGCGGTGGCGGCGCCAAATCCGGCTGGCGTCGAATCGTGCAGAGGCTGCTTCCAGATGATGTGACCGCTTACCGCATCGAGCGCATAAAAAGCATCCGGATGACTTCCACCGAAGTACAGTTTGCCCTCTGCAAAAATCGGCGACGACATCCCATCTATAGAGTGAACATCGGACTTCCACCGGATTCTCCCGGTGATCGCGTCAACTGCATACGCGTTTCCATCGCCGGAGGCGAAAAACACCAGCCCCTTGGCATAGGTGGGCGTGGGCATATCTTCGCCGTCGGTATAAAGATGCCAGCGCTCCCTGCCGGTCGCCAGATCGAGGGCATAGAGGCCATTGAGTCCAGGGCCACGGACCGCACGTTTACCCTGAGCGAACTTGAGCGTTTCACTGAAGTTGAAGTAGGCGTTGCCGGTGGTGACGTAAACGGTATCGCCGACCACTAGCGGGTTTGCCATTGCCATGTTGCGCAGATAGTGCGCCCAGACCAGCTTTCCAGTCGCGGCATTAACCGCATACACATAGCCATTGTCGCTGCCGGCCAGCACCAGCCCATGCGAAAGACTCGGGCCTACGGGCATGCCGACGGTATATGCGGTGGTCTTTAGATCGCCGTTAAGCGGTGGAGCGTCGAGCGGCAACGTTCCATCTTCCGAATAATTCCACTGAGCAGTTAGCGGCGGATCGCCGATGCTGCCGGCTTTAAGCCAGGCATCGCGGCTCGGGGATGATGCGAACGTGATCCAGTCTCCGCCCAGGCGGGCGAGCGCCGCAGACGGCTGATTAGCCGGACATCGCACGTCGGAGAGCTGGGCCGAAACCGGTGGACACGCCGGTGCTCCGAAAATCGGAGCGGAAAGGGCAAGAAATGAAAACGCAACCAGAATAGGAGGCAAAACTTTCATTGGCTCTCCGAGCTTTTCATTTGATCTCCAAAGATCGTTAGGTGAACTCGAGTCGTGCTGTCATCAGCGAGAAGAAAAGCCAAGCGGCGGATTAGAAAATCCTGAAAGCGCCACCGGCGAAATAGCGCCCGAATCTGATGCCGAGTAATATTTCGGCTGCCAGTGACGGCGCGTAATAAAGTTCGAGCGCGCTCTGGCGTGATGGACTATTGAATATGGTATTTAGTTTCCTTGGCGATGCAAGTTCACGTCCCGCGCAGGTAGCACTTATTTCCCTGTAAGCGAACGCGCCACAATGGGTATGCTTGAGAACGAACTGCGTGAAGAGCTGTCAGGGTTGGAGCGCGACGGCCTGCGCCGAGACCTGCGCGTTATTTCGGGCGGGCACGCAGGGCGCGCGCAGTATGACGGGCGCAGCTTCATCATGCTGTCGTCGAACAACTATCTCGGCCTGGCGGGCGATTCCCGGGTCAGGCGGGCTGCGATTTCCGCAGTCGAGCGCTATGGAGTTGGCGCGGGCGCCTCACGCTTGATCGCCGGCAGTTTCGATCCACTGCATCAGCTCGAAGCCAGGATAGCGGGGATAAAGGGTACCGAAGCGGCGCTGGTATTCGGATCGGGCTATCTGGCGAATCTGGGCGTGGTGACCGCGCTGATGGGGCGGGGCGACGTGATCTTCAGCGATGAACTCAATCACGCGAGCCTGGTTGATGGATGCCGCCTGTCGAAAGCCAGCGTGCAGGTCTATCGCCATTGCGATGTCGCGCATCTAAAAGCGATCGTCGAGCAAGCGGCTCCGGCGCGCCGGCGGCTGATCGTGACCGAATCAATCTTCAGCATGGACGGCGACTGCGCGCCGCTGAACGAAATCCTGACGTTGGCGCGGCAGTTTGGAGCGGCCCTCATGATCGACGAGGCGCATGCCTTTGGTGTGATCGGCCCGCATGGCGCCGGATTGGCGGCTGAGTCAGGCCTGGGACACGAAATCGAAGTCCAGATCGGCACGCTCAGCAAAGCCGTGGGTGCTTATGGGGCTTATGTTGCCGGATCGCGAGTGCTGATCGATTTTCTGATCAATCGCGCGCGCAGTTTCATCTACACTACCGCGCTGCCGCCCGCGATTGCCGCGGCGGCACAGGCCGCGATCGATATTATTGTATCGGAACCGGAGCGGATTCGCCGTCTATGGGATAATTCCGCCTATTTGCGCGGGAGACTGGAGGCGGCGGGTTTCACGCTCGGCCGCAGTCAGTCGCCGATGCTTCCGCTCATGATCGGCGAGTCCCATGTTGCGTTGGAAATGGCGAGCCGGCTGTTCGCGCGCGGAGTCTATATCGTCGCGATTCGGCCGCCGACCGTGCCGCCGGGAACCGCGCGCCTGCGGCTGACCCCGATCTCGGAACATACCCGCGCCGATTTGGACGAGGCGATCGCCGCCTTGATCGAGAGTGGCCGCGAACTAGGCCTCGTCGGTCCGTGACCGGCAATTGCACGCATCGCACGAGTCTTCTGATTGAGGATTGTGAAAATCAAAGAGCCGCGCCGGTGTACCGGTGCGGCTCTTTTGGATTATCCGAAAGATTATCGCTTAGTGATGAATTGCGCCGCCGTCGACATTGATAGTCTGGCCGGTAATGAAGTCGGCGTCGGATGACGCCAAAAATGCCACCGCTCCGACCAGATCGGTGGCCTGCTCGCTGCGCTTTATGATCTGCGCCGAGACGATCATGTCGCGCGTCTGTTCGAACTGTTCGCGATTAGTGATGTTCATGCTCGCTTCGGTCATGGTGAAGCCGGGGGTGACCGCGTTGACGTTGATACCGGTCCCGCTCAGTTCCCGTGCGAGCGAACGGGTCATCGCCCAGACCGCACCCTTGGAAGTTACGTAATGGAGCAGGTACGGCACGCCCATCCAGATGGTGCCGGAGGAAATATTGATAATCTTGCCATGCTTCTGTTTGAGCATGACCGGCACAACCGCGCGGCAGGCCTGCCAGACCGCCTTTACGTTCACCGCCATTACGCGGTCCCATTCCTCTTCCGCGAGCATATCGAACGGAGTCATCCTCAGTCCGCCATAAATCGCGGCGTTGTTGACCAGCACGTCGATTCTGGTAAACCGCGCCAGGGTCTTTTCGACCATCGCGGCCAGCTCGGCATTGCTGGTCACGTCGACTTTCAGGCCGAGCACCTGCGCCCCGGCGGCCTCAACTTTCTTCACTGTGTCGGTGACATCGAGCACGTCGGCAGCCACCACCTTGCAGCCTTCCTGTGCAAAGCGAAGGCTGTATTCCTGCCCGATACCGCGCGCCGCCCCGGTGATAATTACGACCTTGTCTTTCAGTCCCGCCATTGAAAACCCTCATTCGCCGCCCGTCAGAGCACTGTCATCTTCGATTGCCCGCATCCCGATTCCGAATGCGATACAACGCTCCAACTACATTAAAAAATAGAGATTAGTGTCCTTGATAACCCGCTGTCCCAGAATTACCTTTCGGCGCAGCAGCGTGAGGTTGCCATCACGAAGCCTAAGGCGATCTTCCCGTGCGCCGATCGTGAGCGTTTCATCGGTGTCCTCGGTATTTCGACAGACCAAAAAATTTGAAAAGGAGTCGAATTCCGAAGCGACATCGGTGCCATAGACTTCGACGTTGGTAGTCAGATGGCGGATGCGCGAGGGCGGATCTTCCATCCACACCAGCCCGGTCTCTAAACGCCGGATGCGCTCTTCAAGATCGTCGTAGTTGTCATCATAGATCGACGGAACAAACTCCGGCGGCGGGCGCCGATCCGCCCGGTAGCGCAGATCGGCGATTGGAAGCCAATAATGGATCTCGCGATCAACCATCGCCTCCAACCATTGCCGATATTGCTTTCCGCTGAAAAGCCGCGCCTCCCGGTAATAAAATTGCAGTACCTGTTGATGCAAATCCGGACTCACCGACGCGCTTGCCATGATTGACTATTTCCCCGCCACTTGCGTTTGACGATGCTCGAAATGGTCGGACTGGTTCCGGCCGTTACCATTGGTGTCCCGGGTCTCAGGCGCCAGCCAATCTTCAGTCCAATGCGAGTTTGCCGCGCGAATCTCATCCCAGTTGGCCGCGTCCATCACTTCGTCCCAGAAACGATAGAAGTTACGCCCGGCGGTCTCGCCAATGAAACTCAACTCAGAAATCACCCCAGGCAGTTCTGGATGCGTTTTGTCAAAACCAACCGCCATGCTGTTGGTCAACTGGCCTTTTCTGGTCTGCGGACCTCGGTTAGTGCGCATGCAACCATGAAAGTTGACGGCGTCATCGCTCTCGAACGTACCGGCGGTGCCGAAAGTCCTGATCGCCTCCTTCTGCACATTGCGTTTCAATTCGGACGACATCTCCTTGTCCACCATGCTCCAGGTCCATACTTCGATCTCGCCGGGACCCTTAGGCTGCCAGACCTTGAAGGTGTTGGTCGCGTAAAGAAACGAGCAGTTGGGAAAAATTGTCGCATCCCAATGCGCCATAAATAACTTGCCGCGCCATTCTCCAAGGCGCTTAGCCACCTCGGGCTGTTTCGACAGCAAGTAATCGTTGAGGGCTGTGCCGCGATGGATAGACGAGGCCGCATTCCATATACATCCGAAGCCGTGGCCGTGACGCGTGGCAATCTGAATTCCTGGGGCCTCTGTAGTATTAATCCCGGTGTTGCCAGCGAGTTGACCCAGGGGCCCAGCCGGCGCCACCTTGAGCGCCGCCGCATGCGTCCATCCGACGTGGTAACCATCGCAAGCGAAGTTTTCGGCCGGTAATTTCCAGTTGGTGTGAAGCACGGACTTGAGCGGTGGTCCGAGCAGTTCAGCACGCCCGCCGGAGGTAAAAGTCTCCATGTACCAAGCCATCTCGCCCAGGTACTCGCGCAGGCTAGGCGCCTCGGGATCCAGGCAACCGAATACGAAACCGTTAAAATTTTCGACCTTGGCTACCGGCGCCAAGCCAAGATTGGTCTTATCGACCGGGCTTCCGTAACATTCCTTTTCAAGAGGGACGTTGATCAGCGATCCGTCGATGCCATACGTCCATCCATGATAGCTACAGATAAACGATCGTAGGTTGCCACTCTCAGCACGGCAAACCTGATTGCCTCGATGCCTGCAACTGTTCAGGAACGCCTTGACCGATCGATCGGCTTGCCGCACCACGAGGACGCGGTCCTCGCCCATGAAAGTTGTAACGAAGTCCCCCGACTTCGGTATTTCGCTTTCATGGGTCAGAAACAGCCAGCAGCGGCCGAAGACTTTTTCAAGCTCAAGCTGATAGATTTCTTCAGCCGAAAAAATCTTTCGCTTTTGGACCCCCGCAGTCGCATCAACGAGAATTTCCGAATTGCCCATGGCCTGTCACTCCCTAAGCAGATTAGCTTGTTTCGTCGGCTGGCCGATCTTGCATTATCTCAGCAATCTTCCCAGTAACAATCTGTACAGCATCCCAAATGCCGGCCAGAGACCCACCATCCAAAATACAACCCCAAGACAATTGATCATATCATCAGCCATCCATGCCGGCGTCGATTCGGCGATTGCATAACGGCGACGGATCAATTTTCATCCTGATATCCCCTTCGCAGAATGCACAAAAACCCTTTCCTTTTGCAAGAGAATGTTTACCGGGGCAACGATTTCCCGCTGGATACAGTAAAAATGCGGGCTGAGCGCTAAATCTGTGTGTTAAAGCAACTTGCCCGCTGGAATCAGGGTGGCGGGGTGGATTTGATGGTGCCGAGGGCGGGACTTGAACCCGCATGTGGTTACCCACGGTGGATTTTGAGTCCACTGCGTCTGCCGTTTCGCCACCTCGGCGCTGCTCAGGATTCTGCCAAGCTCCGATCGCCACAACAAGCCCGCCATCGCTAGAATTACATGCTCGCGACGCGTTTGCCACGCGATTCCCTTCGATGTGACAATCCAACACCGCCGCACTCACACGATTCGCGGCACGAAGATCGGAGCAACCACGATGGCCTACAACTTTCTCCTGATTCACGGTTCATGGCATGACGGCGGCGCGTGGGCGCCGGTGGTTCACCGTCTCGAAAGCAAGGGGCACCAAGCCTACGCTCCCACGCTGGCCGGGCATGGCAAAGGAGCGCCCAAAAATGTCAGCCACGCCGACTGTGTGCAGTCGGCGGTCGATTACGTTATCGAGCGCAAGCTGAGCGACCTGGTCGTGGTGGGCCACAGTTTCGGCGGTACAATCATCGCCAAGCTGGCCGAGGCGATCACGGATCGAATCCGCCGGCTGGTGTTCTGGAACGCATTCGTGCCGCTCGATGGAAATTCGCTGAACGACGAGGTGCCGCCGCCTTACCGCGAGATGTTCGCGAAACTGGCTGCGAGTTCCGCCGATGGCAGCGTAATGCTGCCGTACGAAATCTGGCGCGAGGCGTTTATCAACGATGCCGACGCCGAGCTTGCCCGCGCCGCTTACGACACGCTGTCGACCGAGCCGTATCACGGCTTTATCGACAAGCTTGATCTGAAGAAATTCCATTCACTGACGATTCCGAAGAGTTACCTGAACTGCACCGAGGACACCGCGCTGCCGCCGGGCGAATGGGGCTGGCATCCACGAATGTCGAGCCGGCTTGGGCTTTATCGGTTGGTCCAGATGCCCGGCAGTCACGAGGCGATCTTCACCCGCCCAATCGAACTGGCCGACAAAATTATCGAAGCGGGGCGCGACTAACGCCGAGTCCCGTGGATGAATTGCCGCTGCTGCGATGAAGGCCCTCTTCCTACCTTCCCCCGCAAAAGCGGGGGAAGGATGTTGGATCGGAAATCGCCTATGTCTTTTAGTGGGCGGGCAGCACCAGAACCTGGCCGCTCATCGCCGGTTGATGCACCAGGCACTTGAAATGCCAGATGCCGGGTCGATGGAACGTGAAGACGTACGAGGTTTGCGATAACGGCGGCAAGGCCAGGTCCATCAGCGGTTTTCCCGCGGCATTTACGATCGCGAAATCATGCTGATCGTCGGGTTGCAGGTTCCAGAAGCTGATCGTCGTGGGCTGATTCTCGCGTACGAAAATCGTCGCCGGTGAGAACGCATAAACCTCGCCGAATCTCGCGACGGTTTCCTTCGGCCCATTTTCTTTGATCGCAATCGCCTCGGTTATTATCACGAGATGCTCGGAGGAGGCGCCGCCTTTCGTGACGCTGACGACCCTCGCGGCAGCCGCATCCGGCAGGAAAGCCGGAGGTCCGATCGGAGCTCGCGTGGCGGCAGGGGAGGGCGTCTGTTGAGACCAACCGTCGTTAGCAATCGGCAACAGAACAAGCGCGATCAGTGTGGCGATCAGGATGGGTTTGGTCATGATGAAGTTTCCTCAGATTGCGAGCGCCAGCATCCCGGCGGCGATCAGCGCCGCGGCCCAGATGGTCTCGAGGTTGATCCATGCACTGCGCAAAATCGCGAGTCCGATCCATTCATAAACCGCAATCGAGATGCCGCCCATCACGATCAGCATCGAGCCCGTATGCACCAGCACCACTGCGATCCCTTGTAAAACCGTTGGATGACCATGGAGGGCAAAGCCGGGCATGCGATGGTGCATTCCGGCGGGCATCGGCAGGTCCATCAGGATTGGAAACAGCATCAGGCCCGCGCCGTGCGCCGAGGCCATCAGAAAGGACCACAGCGCCAGTTCGGGCATCCGCACGCGCATCGCGACCCAACGGGGATGCGCCCGCGGCTTAACCAGGCGAAAGATTCCGAATAGTATCAGGATCGCCGCACCCGCTGGCCGTAACCATTGCGAAGCGGTAACCGCCTGCGCCCACGCGATCAGCGCCACCACCAGCCCGACCGAGAGCAGATGGCCGGCCGCGATCGGGAACAGCGATTCGATCAGTTTCGCGCGGCTGCGTTCCTGTAGTCCAAGGGCGACCGCGAACAGCCAGCCCATCGAGGGATCGATCCCGTGATATGCGCCTAGCAAGGCCACTGCGAACCACGGCCAGTGGCTCACGGATAGCAGTACGAATCCGAGGAAGCGTCGCCGCCTTCGAGCCGGATCTGATGTGGCCGCTCGCCCTCGAAAGTGACGAAGAACTCGCGATCGAGTGTCAGTCCGCCGGTGGGGTTGGCATCGAGCTTCGCGACCCAGCCCTTAATTCCTTCGGGATAGAACTGCGCATCCCACGATCCATAGAGCGAGTTGCTGACGTAAATCCGTTTGCCGTCGCGGCTCAGTTCGAGCATTTGCGGGCCGCCGTTCACCGGTCCGCCGGCCTTCGGATGAGGGGCGCGCGAGACGATGCCGCCGATCCGCACAGTGCCGGTGCGCTTCGGATGAAACGGGTCGCTGACGTCGTATTGATGCATATCGCCGGTGCCCCAGCATGAGATGTAGAGCATCCGATCGTCGAGGCTCAGGTTGATGTCGGTGATGATCGGCGGCACCGCCTTGAAGGGTTTCAGTGCGGGCGGAAGCTGCGATTCGTCGGCGGGTTCCGCTGGAATTTCGATCACCTTGCGCACCGCCCATTGGCCGCCGTCGCGATGCCAGACCCAGATGGAAGCCGACAGGTCTTTGGTCGAGATCACCACGCCGACGAAGCCATAAGCGCGCGTGGGATCGTGAGCCGGGCGCAGTTCGAGCGCCATCTGATTTTCCGCGCCGAGATCGATCGCCTGCAGATGGCGCCGGCGGCGCAGGTCCCACAGGTGAATCGAATGGCCGTACTGATTGCTCAGCAACAAATCTGGCACCACGCCGTTTTCGATCATGTTAGGCGTGCCCCATTCGCTGGTGATCGCGACGTCGTAACCCAGATGCCACCAGAAATCATAGGCCAGGAACTGCGGACCGCGATTGACCTCCCAGCGTCCCAGCACGTCGAAACTTTCATGGTCGAGCAGCACCACGCCGCCGGGACCATCGCCATTGGGGGCGCCCAGCGCGCTCATGTAAATCGCGTCGGGGCCGCAATGAATTGTATGCGGACGGCTGTAGCCGGAGCGTGCGGCCAGTTCTTCGGGCTCGATCACCTTGACGATTTTCGGTGAGCGGGGATCCGGCTTGGTATCGATAATATGGATGCGCGAGGATCGCAGGCCTGGGACGATGAAGTAGCGGCGCTCGACGTGCGGATGCGGCGCGTAGGGGCACAGCGCCGCGCTGCACGCATTCCATCCAAAATGATGCAGTTCATCGCCCGCATTGGGCATCTCGGTCCGTCCAACCACGGTGCCATAGGTGGGCGACTTCGGATCGAGATCGAGCACGCACAGCGCATCAGGCTTGCCGTTTTGAGCGGTGGGATTGAATGCCACTACGAACGCATGCTTCTCGGGCGGCGCCTGCATCGCCATCCGCGGCGAGGGATAAAACGTCTGATCGGGTTTCCAAAGCGCCATCCGTGCACCTGCTCTTTAAGGTATGACCAAGAACTAATCGCGTTGGCCGAGGTATTCAATCTTCGTCATGGACCGGGACCTGCTGGCGGCGCGCCCTCGCCACCAGGCGTAGATTGGCGGCAGCAGAAGAAAAATCACCAGTGGCTCGGTGATCATGCCACCGACGATCGGCGCGGCAATCTGGCGCATCAGGGTGGAACCGGTTGCGCCTTCGCCCCAGAATATCGGCAGCAGACCCAGGAGCAGCAACGACAGCACCATCAGTCGTGGCCGCAGCCGGCGCAGCGCGCCGCGTGCAACGCCCTCATCGATTTGCTTCACATCAAGCACATCGCCATTTGCTGCCTGCTCGTCATTGAGATCGCTTATTATGTAGATGAGCATCACGACGCCGCCCTCGACCGCGAAACCGAGCAGCACCAGCATTCCCATCCACGCCGCGATACTCATGTTGTAGCCGAACAGATACATCGTCCAGATGCCGCCGGTAGCAGCGAACGGCAGGCATAACAGCACGATCAGCGACTCCGCCACGGCGCCGAAATTCAGGTAAAGTACGATGAAGGTGATCAGAATTGCGATCGGCGTCACGTAGACGAGCGTTTTGATCGCATCCTGTAAATAAAGATATTCGCCGCTCCATGCGATCGAATAGCCGCGCGGCAGGCGTACACCGTCGAGCACGGACTGCGCCCGCTTCACATAGCTGCCGAGATCGACGCCGGGGTTAAGATCGATATAAATCCAGTTGGTCAGCCTGCCGCCTTCGGTCTTGATCGCAGTGGGGCCGTTGACGCTTTCGAGCCGCGTCACCTGGGAGAGCGGTGCCTGCGCGCCCGTGGGCGTGTATAGAATTACACGGCCGATATTGGCGGGCGTGTCGCGCAATTCGCGCGGATAGCGGATGTTTACGGGATAGCGTTCCGGTCCCTCGATGGTCGTAGTTATATTCTGGCCGCCGACCGCGAGTTGCACGGCGTCTTCAACGTCTTCGACCTGCAATCCATACCGCGCGGCTTCATTGCGCAGCACATAAAAGTTCAGATAGTTCGCCTCGTACACGCGATCGGACAAGACCGTGCGCGTGCCGGGCAGAGTCCGCAAACTTTCCTCGATTCCGCGTCCGATCTTTTCGAGCCGCTCCAGATTATCGCCCATCAACTTGAGACCGAGCGTGGTCTTGACCCCGGTGTTCACGTTATCGACCCTCATTTTGATCGGCATCGACCACGAATTGATGATACCGGGGAAGCGTAGCGCGCGATCCATCCGGGCGACCAACTGGTCGGGCATTAGATGGGGCCGCCACCGGTCCTGCGGCTTGAGCCTGATCAGAATCTCGCCCATGTAGAGGTTAACCGAATCGGTGGCGGTGTCGGCCCGACCCATCTTGCCCAGCACGTGATCGACTTCAGGAAAGCTCATGATTATCCGATCCGCGCGTTGCATCAGGAGCTTCGATTGTGTGATCGAAATTCCGGGATAGGCGGTGGGGGCGTAAATGATATCGCCCTCGAACACCCACGGCAGAAACTCGAGTCCGATTCGCGACCACGAGACGATCGTGCTGCCCAGCGCGAGCACAAACACGAGCGCAGTGACCAGCCGATGGCGCATCACCAGACGCAGCATCGGTGCGTATAGCGACTGGAAAAAGCGATCCAGAAAATGATTTTTATCGTTTGCGCCGGGCGTGGGCGCGCGCATCAGATATGCCATCAACGCCGGCGTCAGGGTGATCGAAAGCAGCGCCGCCGACGCCATGCACAGGGTCTTGGCAGTCGCCAGCGGCGTGAACAGGCGCCCGGCCTGCGCCTTCAGCGCGAATACCGGAATGAAGCTCAGCGTGATGATCAGCAGCGAGAAAAACAGCGCGGGACCGACTTCGGTGGCGGCGTGCGCGATCGCCTCATCGCGCGCAAGCTTGCGCTCGGCCAGATGGCGATGCGCATTCTCGGTCATCACCACCGCCGCGTCGACCATCGCGCCAATTGCGACCGCAATTCCAGCCATTGACATGATATCGGCGCTGACTCCCAGGTAATACATCACGATCGCCGCGAGCAGCACGCCGGCCGGTATCGTTAGCACCGCGACCACCGCGGCGCCGAAATTAAGCAGGAAAATAAAGGTTACGGCGGTGACCACGATGGCCTCTTCGAGCAGCTTGCCGCGCAGGTTAGTCACCGCCCGTTCGATTAAGCCGGAGCGATCATAGATGGGAACGATCTGCATTCCCGGTGGCAGTTCACGCTGCACGATCGCGAGCCGCTGCTTCACTCGGCGGATCACCGAAAGGGCATTCTCGCCCGCGCGCATCTCGACGATTCCAGCCACCGCTTCGCCCTTGCCATCGAGGTCCGAAATGCCGCGGCGCAGCTCGGGTCCGATATGAACGTCGGCGACATCGTTGATAAAAATTGGCGTGCCGCGGCGATTGATGCCCAAAGGAATCGACTTGAGATCGTCAACCGAGCGCAGGTAGCCCAGCGCGGTGATGCGGAACTCCTCGCCGCCACGCTCGATCACGCGGCCACCCACTGTGTTGTTGCTGCGCTTGATTGCCTGTTTGACGGCCGACAACGGCAGGTTGTAGGCGATCAACTTTCGCGGGTCCACTTCAACCTGATATTGCTTCACGAAACCGCCCAGCGAGGCCACTTCGGAGACCCCCGCCACGGTGGTCAGCGCCTGCTTGAGATGCCAGTCCTGATATGAACGCAATTGCGACAGGTCGTAGCGTCCGGTCGGATCCTGCAGGACGTACTCGAACACCCATCCGACGCCGGTCGAGTCGGGACCCAACGCCGGAGTAACTCCCGGCGGCAGGAGGGAGGCCGACGAATTAAGATATTCGAGCACCCGCGATCGGGCCCAATACAAATCGGTGCCGTCCTGGAAAACGACAAACACCAGTGAAAAGTTGAAATACGAAAACCCCCGTACCACCTTGACGTTTGCCGCACCCAGGAATTGCTGTACGAGCGGGTACGTGACCTGATCCTCGACCACCTGTGGCGGCTGGCCGACATAAGGCGTGTAGATGATTACCTGGGTGTCGGACATGTCGGGCACCGCATTGAGCCTGATGTTAAACAGCGCCCACACGCCCCATCCGCAGATTAGCGCCGTGATGAACACCACCAGGAAGCGATAGCGAATCGAGGCGGCGATAATTCCATCGAGCATCGGCGGTTCCTAATGGCTGCCTATCGCGGGATCGGTTTGTCGTCTCGCAAGCGAGCCTTGATCAAGCGCCATCGCATTGAGCGCCTCGCCCAAGTTGGACTCGGAATCGATCAGGAATTGACCCGAAGTGACCACACGCTCACCGCGCGTCAGCCCGCCCAATACTTCGTAGTAGCCCGGCGACTCAGATCCGATTTTCACTTCGCGCGGGATGAAGTGGCCTTTGCCCAAATCGATGATCACTACATTGCGCAATCCCGAGTTCAGCACCGCTTCGGTGGGAACCGCGAGTACCGGCTGCGCGGAATCGACCGATAGCAGCACCTTGACGTACATTCCGGGCCGCAACTCGGCGCGCGGATTGCGGAACTGGAGCCGCAACGTCACCGTGCGAGTCTTTTGGTTAACGGTTGGATAGATGTAATCCACGTGGCCCGCGAAAGTCCGGCCCGGCATTGCATCACTTTCGATTTCGGCCCGCTGTCCGGTGTATGCCATCGGCAGTTCGCGCTCGTAGATATCGGCGTAAACCCACACCGAGGAAAGATCGCCGATCGTGTATAGCGCATCGCCGGTCTTTACATAGGAGCCCTCGACGACCTTGATTTCGGTAACCACCCCCGAAGCCGGCGCGGTAAGCGGTATGGCATGCGACGCGGAGCCGGTGGTTTGGAGCCGCTCGATCTCGGCGTCCCGAATCCCCCACAGCTTCATCCGCTGCCTGGCCGCGGCCGCCAGCTCGGCGCCGGCGACCTGGGCGCTATCGCGGCCGCTAGATTGTCCCGTCGCAAGCTGCCGCGAACGCAGGAAATCTTCCTGGGTGAGAATCAGCTCGGGGCTGTAGATCGTGAGTAGGATGCGGCCGCGTTCGACCTGCTGTCCGGCATAGGCGACGTTCAGACGCTGCACCCATCCGCTGATACGCGCGTTTACCTGGGTTAGATGGCGCTGGTCATAATCCACATAACCGGTCGTATGAATCCTGCCTCCGAGCGTGCGGCGCTCGATCCGGGCGGAGCGCACGCCCAGATTCTGCAGCATCGCGGGATCGACGATCACTTCGCCGGGACGATGCGCCGAGGTCTGCACGCCGACAGTGGCCGGCGCGGCTGAATTTGAGGCGGCGGATACGGAGCGTGGATGAGTCGAAACGATCTGCCGGGACAGTATCAGCATCGCGCCGATTCCCGCGGCCATCCCACCCGCGAAAACTCCAAACAACGCGGAGTGTTTCATTGGGTCCACCCGAACTCAGTCAATGCGGCACCCGTGTCCTCGTCTATCAAGGCGAGATCCTTGAAACGTTCGGCTTCGTTTTGCCAATACAGATTTTTGAACTCGTCCAGTTTTCCCTGCGCGGTGAGCAGGGTAACGAAATCGACCTTGCCGACCTGGTAAGCGCTCATCGCCGAGGCAAGCGCAGTTTGGGCCAGCGGAATCACCTGCTCCTTGAGCGAGAGTGCCACCTGCTCATGCTGCGACAGACGCGCCACTTGATCGCGCAGAGATCCCACGGTTTGCTCGCGAGTAGCGGCAAGTTGAAAGCGGCTGCGAGCCAGGTTGGCCTCGGCCTCGATCACCTGTTCGTTCTGCTTCCAGTAATAGAAGACCGGTGCGCTGAAGAGCACCACGGCGCCCAGCATGTCGGGACGGAAATTTCTTTTTCCCGCTGTGCCGGTCAGGAGGTTGTCCTGGCGATCGCCATACTCCAACTGAAACGACATATCGGGCAGCATGCCGCGCCGCGCTAGCGACAGCGAAAGCTGCTCGCGCTGGACATCGTGTTGGCGGGCGAGAATGTCCGGGTTCATCTCGATCGCGATCTGCTCGAGCTCAAGCGGCGAATGCTTAAGGCCGGCGTCGGGCAACACGCCCATCGGTGGCAGGCTGACGCGGTCGCGATTGAGTAACGTGGCGAGCTGGATTTCGCGACTCATACGCTTGCGGGCAAACTCGGCCAAGGTGGCGTCAGTCCGCGCCAGCGCCACATCGGCATCGAGGATGTCCTGCTGCAGGCCCGGGCCGAGCTTGTACTTCTCGGTCGCGATTTCGTTGAGATCGCGAAGCATCGCCCCCTGCTCCATCGCGAGTTCAACGCTTTTGTCTACCAGGAAGAGATCGGCGAAGGCGGATCGCACCTGGGTAATCAGATGAAGCGTGATGGCGTGCAGTTGCTCGCGAGTGATATCGGCCAGCTTGCCCTGAATCTCTTTGCGCAGGTTGAGCTTGCCGGGAAAAGGATATTGCTGCTGCACGACGACTTGTTTTTCGGTCGCGTTTTCACGGGTCCACGAAAACGTGGTCGGCATGTCCTTGAGACGGAACCCGATTTGCGGATCCGGCGGCATTGCGGCCACCGGCACGCGCGCCATGGCCGCAACCAGGTTGGAGCGAGCGGCAGCAAGGTCAGGATTCTGCGCAATAGCCTCTTTAATAAGGAGGTCGAGCTCGTTGCCGATCCGCAATTTGTCGTTATCGAAGTGTCGCACCGGCGACACGGTGTGCGTCTTGGGGAAAGTCGTCCGCGGCTTCAGCGAAAGCGGCGGAGTTACACTTTGAGGCATCGGATTGCTGACGTTCGGCTGCGCCTGGGCCATGGCGTTGCCGGCAATAGCCATGAGCAGGCCCGCGAGCAGCGCCCGGTAGCCATACGAGCGGTACGAAATAGTTTTCATCGCCGCCTTCATCACGACTTCTGCGATGCAAATCATTTGCATGGATCGCGGAAGCCATCAGCGGTCGCTGACACTCCGGCAGGAGTGGGTCAGGACTGAATTACGTTGTCAGGTGGTTACGATCCGCGAAGTTCAGGCGCAGTAGGGCGGGGCGCGAACGAGGAAACCTCCGGCGCGCCCGGACAGGTCACGGAAGGGCAATTCACACTCGATGAGGCGATTCCAGAGCGCGGTGGGCGCCCATTTGATCGGCGCCCGCAAGAGGGGGATTAGATTGAGATCGCGCCTGGAGACTAGCTGATGTGAGCCGGCCGTGGAGAGTTGCACGCCGGTGACCTGATGCGGTCCGCGGATTCGCGGCACCGTCAGCGCGATCGTGAAGATCACCAGCGTGGTGACTAAAATCCGTGTACGAAGCCGGTCTCCGCAACCGTATGACGTTTTCGCGGTGTTTTCGCCAAGCCCGTACATGCCAATCTCTTGAAGTAATCTATTTATCTAAAGAGTTTAAATCAATCAACAAAATTCTTGTCACGTTCGATAGCCAGGCGCGAAAGGTATTGTTTGCCGCTTGAGGCATTAGACTGGGCAGTAATCGTTCAGTATCGGCGCTTATGTACGATTTAAGCAAATACTGATAAGGACTGGCTTGAAGATGACCCAACCGGAGGAGGCGATGCATGGATTTCTTAGGCGATATCGAGGTGTTGATAGGCCGCATACTGATCGCGGTAATCTTTGTCTGGTCAGGACTGCATAAGTTGATGGATCCGGGTCACACCGCGCAGTACATGGTGAGTGCAGGCGGCTTCCCACCATCCATGGTCTTTCCGTTGTTGTGGGCTTCGGTGGCAATCGAACTTGGCGGCGCGACTTTGTTGATTCTCGGCGTGGGCGTCAGGCTGGTGGCATTCATCCTCTTTTTATGGATGATCCCGGCGACGCTGATGTTTCACGTCAGGCATCACGAAACGATCGAATGGATGAAAAACCTGTGCATGATGGGCGGGATACTTGCGCTATCGGCCTATGGAGCCGGCCGGTTCGGCCTGGACCGAATCTGGGCCAGACGCGGGTAGCTGATGGCCTAGCCCCCGCGCGCGTGACAACCAAATATCGAAACCGCGCGAAAATCGAAATGGAGCTAGGAGTGGGCGCGATCGCCGAGCTGATCGACCAACGACTGCAGCTCGCCCGACTCGTGCAGCTCGCGCACGATATCGCACCCGCCGAGGAATTTGCCGTTCATATAAACCTGGGGAATCGTCGGCCAGCTACTATAGGTCTTGATCGCCTGGCGCAAATCCTCGTCGGCGAGTACGTCGACGGTTTCGAACGATGCCCCCAGTTCCTCGAATATCTGCACGGTCGCAGCCGAAAAACCGCACATCGGAAAATTGCGCGATCCCTTCATGAAGATCACGATCTTGTTATTCGCGATGGTCGATTGAATTTGTTCTATCGTATTTGCCATTGGTTTACCTTTGATGCTGTTCCGGCGTAAGCGTCTTGAGCGCAAGCGCATGGACGCGAACGCGCATCGCATCGCCCAGCGCCTGGTATACCGCCTGATGACGTTCGACCAATCCCTTGCCCTCGAAACTTGAACTCACCACGAGCGCTTCAAAATGATCGCCGCCGCCGGTCGTGTCACGTACCTCGACCGTCGAGCCGGGTAATCCTTCCTCGATCAGACGCTTGATTTCTGCCGGATCCATTGCGATCGATTGTAGCCGGACCTCGCGATCAGCGCCACTGGGCGGAGCCCTTCTCTTGGAAGCAGAGGCTTGCTCAAGCCCGGTCTGACTCTGCTGCGAACTCTGCGCGGATAGTGCTCCCATTGGCATCGAGCGCCGGCGCTGCCGGGCGTTCCGCCGGATCGTCGAAGCCGCTGATCTTGAGCGGATTCCCCGGCATCTTGAGTCCGCCCGCCGAAATGATCATGTTGCGCGCCGCAAGCTGCGGCATCTCGACCGCTTCGGGGATGGTCTGAATTTTCGCGCAGGGCACCCCGGCGGCGCTCAACAAATCCACCCAATGCGCGGCCGAATGCGAGCGCAATTTGGTTTCGATTTCAGTTCGTAACGTATGCTCGTGCTGATGGCGGTCCCGATTGATGGCGAAGCGCGGATCGTCAATCAGGTCCGGCCGATCGATCGCCTTGCACAATCGCGCATATACCTCCTGCCCGGCGGCGCAAATCACGAACGGCTCGTCGGCCGCCTGATAGGTATCGAAGGGCGCGATCGACGGATGGCTGTTGCCGAGGCGTCCGAGGGTTGTGCCATGCGTGCTGTATTCCATGAAGCCGTGCAGCAGATAACTGATCATCGCGTCCAGCATTGCGACGTCGATTCGCGCGCCGCGCCCGCTGCGTTCGCGCGCGTACAGCGCACTCGCTATCGCGCCGAACAGATAGACGCCGGCCGTCAAATCGCCGACCGAGGCGCCCGCCCGCGTCGGTGGTCCGTCCGCATAGCCGGTGATACTCATTAGTCCGCTGAGCGCCTGGACTACGGTATCGTAGGCCGGATAACGGCTCATCGGCCCGGTCTGGCCGAAGCCGGATCCCGAAGCATAAATCAGCCGTGGGTTGAGCTGCGCCAGTGTTTCGTAAGAAAGCCCAAGCTTCTCCATCGTGCCGGGACGGAAGTTTTCGACCACGACGTCAGCCCGGCGCACCATGCGTAACAATAACTCCCGATCCGGCGCATGCTTCAGATCGAGCGCGATACTTTCCTTGCCGCGATTGATGAAATTGAAGTAGACCGACTTGCCCTCGATGAACGGTCCGAAGGCCCGCGAATCGTCGCCGATGCCGGGCTGCTCGATTTTGATTACGCGGGCGCCAAGGTCCGCCAGCAGCATGGTGCAGAATGGGCCCGCGAGCACGCGGGTCAGATCGATTACCAGTACTCCCGCGAACGGGCCACTGTCCCCCTTGCCATTGGAGGCTGCCATCGTTGCTTCCCGTTATCCCTGCCGACCGTGGGGTTGCCGTTGCTGCCGCGAGCGCATCGCCTCGGCCGGCGTCATGATCAGACGCGGCTCCTCGCGCTCATGTTCCTGCTGCTCGGCGATCGACGCACCGAGGATAGTGCGGACGAAGTTCTGGAAAAATGGGATGCTTTTCAGGTCGGCGCCCTCGCGGATTTTCCGAGCGGCAGCAGCGGCATGGATGGCGGAGGATCGCCGTCCGCTGTGTTCGAGATAATACGCGATATCTTCGAGCCGCCGGCGGGTGCGACGCGCGCGATCGCCACTGAACAGATCCTCGATTGCCTTGTCGATCACCGGGGTTATCCGATCCTGCTGCTGGATTGGACTCAGCACGATCACGCTTTGTTGTATCTGCGCGATCTCATCGACGTAGGGCTTGATCATCGCGGCCGTAAACTTCCAGCCCAGTACCTCGGGTTCCTTGAGTAATTCGATCGACGGTTCGCCGTGGGCGGCAGTGGGCAGTTCGCTATAGATCGGATGGACGAAATTTTCATCCGGCGGCGGCTCGGCGATTATCTCAGCCCGATGGTTAAAAAAGCTGCCGACCGGCAAACGGCGGCTGGCGGGCGTCTCGCGATAGGCCTCGCATAGAATCAGGTCGCACAACCGCCAGTCTGCTTCGATGAACTTTACCCCGGCGCGCTCCTCGACTCGTTTGCGATCGGCGCGTAGCTCGTGCCGGCTGACCGGGCCGAAACCGACCCCGACCAGTCCTTCTTCTTCGGAGGCGAAGCCCCACAACAACGCCAGTCCGCCGCGCGGACGCGACTTGATCAGCCACACCAGCCGCACGCCGGCCGGATCGATCGGCGACAACAGACCTTCCATCCCGGAAACCGTGACGGCAGCGGCGGGGCGGGGCGGGCTCGGCTCGATGCCGGGTGAAGGCGAGATTCCACTCTGGCCCAGCCGAAACAGCGAGCGCCGCACCTCGCGACGCACCGTACCGCTCGCTTCGCGTTCCATTGCGATGAGCCGGTCGGCGGCCTCGGTGCTTTTCACGTTGCCGAGCGCCCGCGCGATGGCGGCGGCGGTCACCGTGGCATGTCCGCGCAGCCTATCGAGCGTTGCGAGCGCTTGCGCGGGCGGCGTGGCGGGATCGAATCCAGCCTTACGCAGATTCAGATCATCGTGATCGAGTGCCCTCAAATGTGCCATCGAAATAACGCTTTACAGGTGGAAAAGGTTCTCTGCTCGGATGGACTTTAGCTCACCGCGCGCGACTCATCCATAAGCTCGAGCAGGTTAATCGTTATGCGATAAGTCAAACCCCAAATCGGCCGTCCATCATAGATGATCGCCGGAAACTTCCATTCCAATCCATTGCGCCGGAAGGTGTAAAGACCGCGATATTGCTCCGCTCGCAGCGCCGAGATTGGAACCGTAAAGATTTCTGCCACCTCATCGGGATTGGCGCGCAAGGCCACCGGCCATGGGATGCGACCGACGAACGGAGCCACTATGATTCCGGTGGTTGCGGTGCGCGCCTCGGGAAATGCCCCCAGCATCGCGACCGCGGCCTGCTCGATTCCGACCTCTTCCCAGGTTTCGCGCAAGGCGGCCGCCATTACGGTTTTGTCGGTCGGATCAACCCGGCCGCCGGGAAACGCCACCTGCCCGCGATGGCTGCTAAGATGATCGGCGCGCGTGATATAAAGCACATG
Source organism: Deltaproteobacteria bacterium (assembly GCA_027317185.1). Lineage (GTDB taxonomy): Bacteria > Desulfobacterota > Binatia > Binatales > Binataceae > JAJPIG01. Next base: position 1,069 of record DAHVFB010000053.1, on the reverse strand, counting down.
CAATTCGCCCGCATGCTCAAAGATCGGCACCAGTACGGCGGCGAGCCGTTCGCCCTCAGAAGATCGGATCGCCAGGGGATCGAGCAGGCCATTGCGCAGCCGGGTCAGTGCGCGTTCAGTGGTCATGGGCAAATTATTGGCCGGCTATTGGGAAGTTTTTGAATGGTGATAGGTCACGTGATTGAATTAAGTAGCCATAATCGTCCGCGCTCGCGGATCGCGCAAGGATGGCTGGCGCACTGTGTACGCCGCCGGATACGATTCCTCCCATGCCGATGATTCAGCCGAATAGCGAGATGCGGCCGCCGCGGCGCTTTTTGATCGGGCGTTACCACGAAATCGCGCTTAAGGGCCGTAATCAGTGGCGTTTCGTCGATCAATTAAAGCGCAATCTGCGCAGCATCTTTGGCGGAATCGCGCTGGGCGCCATTCGTAGCGAAGGCCCGCGGCTGCTGGTCGAGCTACCGGGCGAGGTTGACGACGAGACTATCGCGCAACGGGCTGCATTACTCTTCGGGTTGCAGAATTTTTCGGTTTGCAGACTGGCGCCGCTCGAGATCGAAGCGCTTACAAAAGAAGCGGTGGCCGCCGCCCGGCGCGAACCCGGCAAGAGCTTTGAAGTGAGGACGCGGCGAGCGGAAAAACGGTTTCCGCTCAATTCGATGGAGATCGATCGGATCGTCGGCGCGGAAGTTGTCAAACAATTGGGCTTGCGAGTCGATCTCGGGCGTCCCGACTTCACCATCTCGATCGAAATTTTGCCGAATGCGGCTTATATAGCGGCCGGTAAACGTCAGGGAGCGGGCGGGTTGCCGGTCGGGGTGGCGGGGCGTGCAATGGCGCTGCTGTCGGGCGGAATCGATTCGCCGGTGGCCGCCCATCGCATGATGCGCCGTGGATTGCGGCTGGACTTCGTGCATTTCCACAGTTATCCGCTGGTCACCGCGGCAAGCCGCGAAAAGGCCGCCGATCTTGCCGCACACCTGACGCGGTTTCAGGGACATTCCACCCTGATGCTGGTGCCGTTTGCGGAGGTGCAGCGCGAGATCGTGGCCGGCACGCTGAGACC
>DAHVFB010000052.1 GCA_027317185.1 Deltaproteobacteria bacterium | reverse complement strand
GGTGAAGAGCGAGAGGGGGAAAGAAAGGTTCGGGTTTTTATGAACCAAACCGCCCTGCCGCAGGAGCGGAAGCGGGCGCAAAAAAGGAGCGAAGCGAATGGACGTGTACGCGATTGTTACCGAGAGAATTATCAATTTGCTTGAGCAAGGCGTAGTGCCGTGGCGCAGGCCGTGGACCTCGACTGGATTGCCGCGCAATCTGGTATCGAAAAAGCCGTACAACGGCATCAACTATTTTCTGCTTTCCGCATCAAAATACGTGTCGCCCTTCTGGTTGACGTACCGCCAGGCAACCGAACTGGACGGCCACGTGCGCAAAGGCGAGGAGAGCACGATCGTAATTTTCTGGAAGGTCGAAGACCTGAAGCAGAGCGGTGAAGACCTCGACACCGAGGAGAGCAACGAGAAGAATCGGCGCCGATTCGTTCTGCGATATTATCGCGTGTTCAACCTCGAACAATGCGAACTGCCGCAAGCGGTCCTCGACAAGCTGCCAAAAATTGAAACTCACGAGCACGATCCGATCGAAGCGGCCGAACGGATCATCGCCGGAATGCCCAACCCGCCCGAGATTCACTACGCCGGATCGAAGGCGTTCTACAGCAGCGTCACCGATCGGATCACCTTGCCCCCGCGCGAGCTCTTCATCAGCGCCGAAGAGCAAATGGCCACGACCTACCACGAGGTAAGCCACGCAACCGGCCATCCGAAGCGGCTCAACCGCAAATCGATTTCGGAAGCCGCGCCGTTCGGTTCACCCGTATATGCCACCGAGGAGCTAGTTGCGGAAATGTCGGCCGCGTATCTGTGCGCCGAAGCCGGGATCTCGCCGGCAGTGATCGATAATCAAGCGTCATACGTTGCCGGTTGGCTAAAGAAGCTTCGCGACGATCGAAAGCTCGTGGTTCACGCTGCCGCCCAGGCACAGCGCGCCGCGGATTACGTTCTCGGGAAAGTGCCGACAGCCGTCTGAGATTTTCGGCATCGCTCGGCCCTCCGCCGAGCGATGCCCATCTCGTGCGGACATTTTGAGTCAGAGTAGCTTAATAAATCCAATGGTTGTGAACTTGGCCGCTATATAGCATTGCACGATTTTGACCCTGATCTGCACGTGTTTTCCTGTTCATGGATGCACAGGATGACTACAATGTGCCGTACAGTAAGAAGTAAATGACCGTCTGTTTGCTGACGATGCGTTGGAATCAAGCAATACGCCGAGTGTCCTCCTTAAGTCATCACTCGCGACCCGCGCTCCATCATCGCGCCGCTAATTCAGAATGCCCCATCGAAATGGATCGAACGGCGGACCCTCTCACGTCGAGAGGAGGCCGCCGCGAATGTCGTCTAATCCATACCGACCGAAGAGGTGAAGTATGCGGAAACCGACGGGCAATAGTGGTTTGCCCCGTGGGCCGCGAGGGTCGGGCGTGGCGGGACTGTTCAGCGTCCCGAGGCTGGAGGAGTTGGTGGCAGACCCTGGCCAGGTCAGGGTGCTCGACATGGACACGGCACGGGTGCTCAAGACACAGGCGATCGCCGCGCTGAATCTGCTCCACGGCTACGATCTGGAACGCGCGCGGATGGTCGTCGAGGGCCATGGGCTGCAACGCCGAGACAGACTCGTGAACGTCGAGGAAGCTTCGGAGAAGCTTGGCGTCAAACCCGATTGGCTCTATCGCCATCACAAAAATCTCCCGTTCACCGTGCGGCACGGCAGACTACTGCGATTCTCCGAACTGGGGATTGATGATTACATCCGCAGGCGGCTCGGCTGAAAGATCGGAAGCCGTGCCGTTGACGCGGCGCTGATCAAAACATTGATCTATTATGTTGAAGAACGGCACGAGCGGTGTGCTGCGCGCTCGCCGCTCGCGCGTCGGCGCGATCGCTGGACTCAACCGGGCGATCGGCAAAGGAAGTCGTGCGTCCGGAAGCATTTTCAAAGGGCAAGGAAGCGAATCCATGAGAGGGATGGGCCGAATCTTCAAACGCGGTTCCGTCTACTGGATCGCGTACAGCTATCGGAACAAGGAATACCGAGAAAGCTCGCAATCGGAGAGCGAGAACCAGGCGCGCAAGCTGCTCAAGAAACGGATCGGCGAGGCCGGTACGGGGCAATTCCTCGGACCAAATGAGGAGAGAGTTACGTTCGAGGACATGGCCGATGCACTTCTGACCGATTATGAAATCAACAAGTTACGGTCGATTCGCTCTCTGAAACTTTCGATCAAGCATCTGAAGGCGCGCTTCGGTTTGGAACGAGCCATCGACATCACGACGGACAAGATTAAGAAATACATAGCTGATAGGCAGCGCGAGGAGGCCGCAAACGGCAGCATCAACCGCGAGCTCGCTGCGCTGAAGCGAATGTTCAAGCTTGCGCTTGAGTCCGGCCGGCTGAGATTCGCTCCTTACATCCAACTGCTTGAGGAGAACAACGCCCGCCAAGGCTTCGTCGATCACGGCGTTTTCCTAGCACTACGCGACCGACTGCCCGAGTATCTGAAAGATCCGATCACCTTCCTGTATCTTTCGGGCTGGCGGCTAGGGGAGATGAGAGCGCTTGAATGGCGGGACGTGGATCTCGCCGGCAAGATCGTACGGCTCAGGCCGGCGATCAGCAAAAATAAAGATGGGCGAGTGTTGCCGCTGTCCGGAGAGTTGCTCGAAATAGTAGAGCGCGCAAACGACAAGCGGCGCCTGGATTGTCTCAATGTATTCCACCTCGCCGGACAGCCGGTCGGCGACTTCAAACGCTCTTGGGCGACCGCATGTAAGGCGGCCGGCGTCGGCAAGGTTTTGGTACACGACTTGCGCCGAACGGCGGTCCGCAACATGGTAAGAGCCGGAATCCCGGATCGCGTGGCAATGACGCTGTCCGGTCACAAGACGCGCAGCGTTTTCGATCGCTACAACATCGTTAGCGAGACAGATCTGGCGCGGGCGACGGAACGCCTGCAGACGCACCTCAGAGAGCAATCAAAGATTCCGCGCGTCAAGACGCTAGGGAGTCACGATTAGAAAGTGTAGTGTTCGGGTTGTCGCCTTGAAGGCTCATCTGCGTAGTTTTCCATAAGAGTCCGGGAGGTCGATCTTGACGCCTAATCAGGACGAACGCATTGCCAATCTGAAGACGCCGGAGGATTGTGAGCAGTTTGCGATCAACGTTGAAGCGCGCGGAAAGGTCGATTTGGCGCGTGAAGCCAGACGAAGGGCAATAGAACTACGGGCACTTGCACATAATGCGAACAGCGTCGCGGAGCGTGAGGCGCTGGCGGCGGTTTACGCCTACGAGCGTGTGCTTTCCCAAAGTGCTGGGAAGAAAATTAGAGCTACTCGCACTTGGCAGATGATCAAACGGCGTGGACTCATCCCGGCGGTTGAACATGTTGTTAGCCAACGCAAAGAGACGAAGGGCTACGTCGCGCTGGTCGAAATGGGGATGGAAGACATGGCGTTCGAAGCTGTAGTACTCCGGCATCCGGAAGTGTTCAGTGCCGAAGCGGTTGAACGGTCGAAAGTGAGACTCCACGAATTGAGCAACCCCAAATGACAGTGCCTGTTTAGGCGGTGTCGGAAAGGGGTTTACTGCTGCGACAGAAAGCCCCCGCGATTTGAACTAGATTTCTACACCGCTGGGGCGAGCAAATTGCGCCTCAGCGGGTCCGGGCGCTCGACACTTGCTGGTTACCGCGGGCTTGCACCTCGGAAAATACGCTGGCCGGCGCACTCTCTTCGGTCGCATCCGTTCAGGTTGATTTCGTAGATTAACCGCTTACAGATCGCACACGGCTTATAGTACCCGGCTTCGGCCTGCTGCCTCTCTGTAAGCTGATATCCGGAACTTCGGTGTTTCTCCAAAAGCTCCTCGAGTAGCTCACCCGGAACCATCGCCCAGCCAAACTGGCGCGTGTCCGCGTTGTGTTCTGATTCGAAGCATACATTCGAACGGAGGCGGACGGCACCTGGCGGTTGCGACTGGCCCGACGAATTCGAACCTGTACCGTCCTCGGCGGCATCCGGTTCGCTGGGCGGGAAGGTGCTGTCTATCCCAAGTCCAAATTCGAGATCATGGATCTCCGTCTTTTGGCTGTCGCGAGTCGACCGTGCGCCCACCGTTGCTACCAAGTCGTGATCGATCTCGACATCAAGCTGCAGACGTTCTGAAAATGGTACGGCGGTCGAGTCAACCTGAACCGTAAGGATTGCGTATGGATCGCGGGCGTCAGTCTGAAGGTTCCTCCCCGGCCACCTAGGTCGGCTCAACTGAAATTTTGCGAAGCCATCTCGGGGGTCTACGCAATACATTCCAAAGGTTGTGCTGATGGTTTGATTTTCAGAGGGTAATGCGGTGCGATCCTCCAAGAGCGTGACGTAAGTATTATCGGAATGAAGCACCTCAAATGGCTTTGCCAGACGGAGGCGTAGCGCGTCGTTCGCGATCCAGGCCGCACCTTCAGCTATTATTTGATCGCCGTTGTCCAAGCGAGGTGTGCGCGCGGGTCCGAAGCGTTGCAGCAATTGTTCGCGAATATAAGGCATTTTCACCATGCCGCCGGTGGCTAGACACAATGCGAGCGACGAGTCCTTGATCCCAACACTCTCCATAATCGAGTCAATATTCGAGATTCCTTTGAGAACTAGATCCCGCGTCAAGTCGATTAGCTCGTCTCGGGTAATCAAGACCTGCAAATTACGCTCGTCGCCATCCGCGCGGAGATAATTTGCAACTAAAATCGTATGCTGGTTGCGACCCGACAGAGCTATCTTCGCCGTTTCGCATTCATAGATGAGTCGAGCTTCGGCGTTTGGCATCTCGCCTGGCCAGGATTCTAACCCGTGCTGTTTTGCATGGTGATCCTTGACGTATCGGAGGAGTCGTTCATCGAAGCGGTCGCCGCCCACCGCGTTGTCGCCAGTGTTCTTAATCTGAACGAGATTTCCGTCGGTGAAACGGCAGAGTGTGATATCTAGAGTTCCGCCACCCCAGTCGAAGACCAACGCTAGCTGGCCTTCAAGCTCAGCGAGCCGTCCTCTGAAGTTAGCTTGGCTGCGAATGTAGCCATATAGTGCTGCCAGAGGCTCGTGTACGAACTGAACTACATGCATACCAGCCTTGAGCGCGGCGTCGCGGAGCTCTCTGCGTGCTCGCCCATTCATGCGCACTGGAATAGTGAAAACAGCGTGGTCGAACGGCATTCCGGGATATTTGCGGTCCAGCGCTTGACTTCGGACGAACTTGAAGATGTCAGCAACGACGTCAGACGGCTCTCGTGCAATACCGCCGACGTGGATAGCGGCACCGGTACCCAAGAATGACTTCGGTGACCGGACGAATTCCCCCAGTACACCGGTGCCGATTTGGGAGAGACGTCTCTTCGCCTCGCGACCGACAACGACGTCTCCCCCGTGATACTGAACGACGGATGGATGAGGCAGGTTGTCGTCAAGATTCGTCAAGGGGAGCAGGGTCCCATTTGAATCAATAAAGGCGGCTAGCGTGTTCGTCGTACCAAAGTCGAGGCCAAATATGTCAGGCATTCGAGATATCCTTTCTCAGCTTTTCCATTTCGGTCTCTATCGACTCCAGTGCGAGATCTATCCTTTCTTGAATCACAGTGACGCTAGGTGGCTGAAGCTTGGCAGCGTCGAGGGCTGTGGACAGATAAGAGGTCTTCAGCTTCTCCAAAAAACCGCGTGACCGGGCACAAAGCTGCAGAAGTTCGTGCTTCGAAGTAATCTGTCCGCCTCGCACTTTTTCGGCGAGCTCTCCGGAGCGTCGGACCTCAATGTCGAGCGTTTTACGGAGCTCTGAGTTCGACTGTTCACTTTCCCTCAACGAGGTCTGGAACTGACGAAGCTCGTCACGGAGATCGGCGACCGCCATAGCAGAGCGCTGAGAGTCGGATTGCGCGGCGTTCGCCCGGAAGATCCAAGGCGTGGCGAATATAAATACGCTCCCCAGAAGGCGTGGTGTTGTGGCAAGGCGCGAAAGCTGCTGAAAAGAAGAGCGCTGAACCTGACTGGATACGGTGCTTGACTTCGGCAGCGACAAAAATCCCGACAGAATCTCTGCTGCGCGAAAGAAATCCAAGCCCCGGACACCGGCGAGCCACAAGACCGCGCAGAGCAATTGATTGAGAGATCGCCGGGCTAACTTTTTGTTTCGCGGAATAGGCTCCAACGTGCGCGATATTTCGCGCAGTAAATCCTCAGCGCTCTGCGATTGGTCAACGCTGAACGAGCGCAGAGGTTCCGAACCTCGAAGTACAGCTGAACCGACCCATTCCAGGCACCAGTAGAGCGGTGATGAACTGCCGCTGGCGAAGATCCTCTGTGCCAGTCCAAGGGTCTTGTTATAAGACGGATCAAGGGTGTCTAAATTTTGAAGGACACGGCGCGTGTCTTCGCTGTCGAAGGTTTTGACTCGACCTTGTTTTAGCGACTTCAAAAAACCTGCTGGATTTGTTCGCTTGTCAGCATAAAAGTTGTACAGGGTCGGCGCGGTTAAATGTTCTCCCGAAGGGCTCGGGAACGCCTCGCTGCCAAGACTTTCCTTGTTGCCGGTATCTCCTTTATGTTCGACCACGGACCGCTCGTCGGTGTGCGAGGACGTATGCGGACCGCCATCCGGCATACTGGGCCTCCGTGTTGATGTTTCTCTGTCTCGATCGGAGTTCATAATTGTTCCAATTCAATAGCAGCCCAAGCACCAAACATCTGGTCATGCTCAAGTGCACGAAGAATTCGCGTTGCCTCAGACTTGCGTCTTGTACGGAGATACAGCGCAGCAACTATAACGCGCAGCTTGGCTCGATCGTATTCTGACAACGTTCCTCGATTGATTTTCAGGGCCAAATCGTCGGCCTTCGACGAACTAAACCTGCCACTTAAAAGCGAGAACCTCTCAAGAATTTCCTCGGTCGTGCGATCGATCGGGCAGAGTGCATGTTTCTTCCCTGGCGTAGAGGACGTGATAGGCGGTCGTTGGTGCCCATCACCGCAAAGGCCGGTGAAGAAATCAATGGCGGAATCGAGCAACCGGACCCCAGAGAGAGGATGAAGGTGGGCGAAGTCATTGAGGTTGAACCGAACGGACGCGCAAACCGCCTGTGCCACCGGACGCGAATAATCTGACAAGACGACAAGCGCATGTGAGAACTTGTCACGGAATCGCTCAAACTTGAGGGTCGTGCCACCCGCCTGATCTTTCGCCAGCACTCCAAATCCATAATCAGCGAGGGCGTCGTAATAGTCCCCTCCGTCCGGATAGTCTGAACAGAGATCGGCAAAGCGTCTCACGCCGGACGTGCTGAGGTCGTCCGTCGCGATGTGCCGCAAAAACTCCGCGTCGATCGCATTGAGGGCTGTTGCGTTCGCGATAGCGACACGCACCCGATATTTTGCGGCCGTATGGGCGCCGTCTGTGACTCGGGCGTTTTCGAGGGTTACTTGATAAAACGCGCGCCGTTCGTTGGACAAATCGACTGCGAAACGCCTTTGAGACCGATACCGGTGCTCCACGCCATCCTTAACAACACTGATTCCGTTGCAATTTGCGATACTGATTTGGCTCGGAGTCAGCAAAGTTCGGACACTGAAATTCGATGGCGCAGTTTGACCGTTCACAAAGAGGACGGGGCGTTCTATGGGATGAACTGAGCTGATGTGGGTCGCCCGATCTGGTTCGGAATCGAAAACATTGGAGCAAAACGGGCACTCGAAGCGCGCAGGACCCGCAAGGTTCAGGTCTGCGGCCCTGGCTTCCCAGTATCGATCTTCGTCAGTTTCTCTGATCCAACCAACGGTAGGCATCAGCAAATACTCCGCATGTGCGTACAGCGACAAATCGTGGCTTGGCGAATATCATACTGAGGCTGACTGTCGCGCAAGCAGGTCATGTTACCCCCGCCGGAAAGCAACGGACTTGACTTCCTCGATGCTTACAAGAGCGAGATTCCGTCATGGGCTTGGGTCGTGGACAAGTCCACTATGCCTGCAGACTTGCTCGGTGCGGCTTATGCCCCCTGAGTCCATAAGAACCACCGTTCGGCCTGTCAGCAAAAAGCGGGTTATGTCAGACGCTGCTGCATTCAACGTGTCCGGAGGTACGGGACATAGATCGTATGTCGGATGTTCAACAACTTGAATGAACCGCTCCGAGTGCCAGCGATCTAGCCATTCCTGAAATGAGATACGCTCCCGACATTCTTCGGCCGCGTCCCAAGCACCGTAGAACGAGTAGAACGAAAATTCGCTTTTGCCATTCTCTCCCGGTTTTCGCCCTAGTAGAGAAACTATGACCGTCTTCCTTTTGCCCGGAAGCCCTTGAACCCATTTGTGCACAAGAGCATCTGGCACTTCTGGAATGGGCCGACCCTTTCGATCGAGTTTAGATCTCCCGGGTCTAGCGCAGGTGAAAAGCGCAATGCCATCTCGTGAGGACTTGGGTCTCCATCGCCTGAGTCTGAACGGTTCCATCTCTTCCCCCAGCACGCGCCTTTCCTACACCCTTGGCGGTCCGGTGATTGCGGAGCGTGCAGCAAACCGGTCATTTGACGGGCAGCCGAACCGCGTTCGGGCGTCGACCCCGGCCCGCAGTGAAGCGGGCCGGGGTCTTTGCCTGGGAGTTTCAGTTCGATTGCAAACTCTCGTCTGAGTCGAGATAGTGGTCTTCGTGCTCAGGTGAGGTTCCCTCGTCGTGTCCGTCAGCGTCGTGGGCAACGACGACGTCCTGGGCGGCTCCGTGCAGGCGCTTGAAGGTTCGGCTCCACACGATCAACTCTTCGTCGATCTTATCGAGCGTTTCGCGCCAAGCGCTGGCGGAAGTTGGATCAGCTCCTTGAGTTTCGACAACAGGACGACCGTCATCTCCAATCACTGCGCTGATAGCCTCGAACGCCTGTTGCAGTCGGTCGATCGCTAGACTGAAGTCACTCAACCGGTTTTGGTGGAGTTCTAATGGAGTATTACCCGGACGAGCGGAGCGAGCCTTCCCCGCTGCAGGAAATTCGCCGCGCAGATATACGTCGTTGATCTTCTGATCGATCCCGTCGGCCTGTTTCTTCACCTGACCATTTTCATCCACCGCTCTAAGCGGCAGTTCTGCGGCGAAATCGTCAAGCGCTTGAGAGAGTTGGTACGTGCCCTGAACGTTGCGCCGCATTGCATCCAGTACTTCCCCAGGGGTACGGCGGTCGGGTTGCTCATTGCTACGGCTTCCGCGGTCCGCATTCAGACGCCCCGAGACGACCAGAGCGTATGCGCCACGAACTGCCAGTTCCAACGAAGATGGTCCAGGGTCGCCTGCACACTGATTCTGGACCCACTGCGGCAATTCCCTGAGGGCGTCTGCCCTTAAGGTCGCGGTATCGCGACCGGTGTCTTCCCAGTGCTCGCTGTGTACGGCCTTGCCGAAGGCATCGCGCAGGTATCGCCGCATTTGATCGGTCCGCGCGCGGTCATCAGCGGTCGCGCGCAGGATGAGCGCGGTCGCCAATTCATTCGCCAGTTTTGTAGTGATCCTCTTTCGAGTCGACTGGCTCGTAACTGCAACACGAATTGCTTCGGCGACTCGGGAATCTTTGGTGGTGAATAGATGGACGATTCGCGCGGCACGCATCGCCGGATCATCAGCAAGACGAGCAGCGCGTGCCTCAGCTCGCGTGCATGAGCCCGCCAAATACGCCCGCTCTGTCTCAGAAATCAGGTCGCGTCTGAAAAGCTCGTCGAGCACCTCGTCCGCGAGTGATTCGTTTTCAGGGCCATCGCCCCACGGCATGGGTGGATCAACGTGCCGCAGCGCCACCAGCGACTTGACAGCAGTCGGGAATCCGGCACTGCCGTCGGCGGAATGCTTCTTGAACCCGACTAGAATTAGGGCAGGTACACGCTCGCATCGCAGCGCGACGAGTTGTTCGGCAGTAGGGCCGCGATCCAAAGCCTCGTTGAGCTTGCGGATATTTGCACGCAGCTTCGCTTCGTGATCGTCGTACGGGACATCGGCAGATCGGATTTCGAGCAGGTCGTGAACGCCGGTCATGCGCGACGAGCCCTCGGCGCTTATCAATACGTTAGCCGGAGCGGAGCCATCCGCATGTTCTAATCGCGTAACAACCAGCCAGACCGCCTCCATGACGCCTTGTGACGCGATGGATGCACGCCAGTCGTTTTCAGCCAAGATGAAGGTCGCCGCTTGCTGGCAAGCCCACGTAACGTGATGCCTACTTTCGATGTCAACGCTCAGGACAGCAGCATCCGGGTTAGCGCTATCGCGCGTTCTCGGCTCAGGAACGGGGCGGAACTTCGCGTTCTCCCCGCCCGTGCCTGGTTCAACCGCAAACGGGTGACGCCGGGAAGGAAGTAATCGAGGATTTCGAGGGTCAGGCATTATCCGGCGCGACCACACCATCGTGCGAATACCGAGCAGAGTACCGCCCGGAACCGCAATATTCTCTGCCTCAGGATCGGCAGGCTCACCGATGGATTTCCGAACTGCGGAAGGATCAACTACAGCGTTGGCGATAGCTGAAGCGTCGTCTTCCGGTAGGCCGAAGGCTGCGACCAATTTCTCTGCGAGCGCTTGCCGCGACCTAGCGTTTGCATACTCAGGAAGTCGCTCTACGGGGCGGGGGAGGACGTGGCCCTCCGAAGAGTAATACGGTTTCATCATCGTACCTCAGCACTGTTAAGCGCGACGGCGGGAACCAGTCACACTGGAACCTCGGTCGCGACGTTTCGTAATCGACCGAGGTGCTGAGGTCACGATGACCAAGCGCATCCCCCTCTGCTTACCGGGTAAGGGCCCGGCGTCACCGAGGGCGGCCACAATCACTACCTGCGTCCCCAAAGCGTACGAAAGCGGAGCTTTCGCGTTGCTGCCCACCACCTTCAAGGCGGGGTGAAACGCGCTCATGATCGAGTCGCGGTGAACTGTTGATAGCCTAGCTCGCTTCTTTGATCAAGCACTCGTGATTTCGGCGACGCGTTAGACGCCGCGGAGCACTTGTCGCTCGCGGTCCCCCGCCCAACTCACGCGGCGCATTGATCCCTGTTCCTACGTATGCGGCGATTTGGAAAGCGTCATCATGGTCATCGACGGCCGTCCGGCGCTCCCGGACGAATCAGCGACTCGCCTTCCGTGCTTTGCAGCTATACCGGCGGGCGAATCGGCAAATTCCTGGATAGCCGCGATTTCCTGAAGGCACTACCAGGACAGCTCGCGGCACGCACCCAGAATAGTCCCGAATTCCAACGCCATTGCGCACGCTCAACTCATTTTGCGTACTCGGCACGGCTTTGATGCGAATGACCACTCCGACGCGTCGGAGGAATCCGAGAAGGCTCTCGCCCCAATTCAAAAATTCGGGCGGCGCTACCTTGCCGAGCCAGAGCACGATGTAAATTGGGCTGTGGAAAACCCAACCTGGATTTCGGGTCGTTGCTTGACAAACTCGGACAAATCTCGGACAATTCGCGACAGATCGATGGGATGGCCACCAAGATGAATCTTAAAAGCCCTTTATTTCTTGGATTTTTTGGAGCCACCCGTCGGATTCGAACCGACGACCTGCTGATTACGAATCAGCTGCTCTACCAACTGAGCTAGGGTGGCCCATCTCGCGAACCATCAGACCCCGCACACTATCCCAATCCCCGTATCGCCGAAAAGACTGCCCCCCATTATCACCATTACGATCATCATCATGGCTTCCGTAGCGTTGATCCGTATGGCACGCTGGCGCATACGGCTCGAAAATTGTGAAAATCGGAATTGTGGGCGCCCAAAGCGCCGGAAAATCCACCGTCTTTCAAGCGTTGACCGGTCTCCCGCCGATCGTGGGTCAGCCCGAGGCGAAGAATCGCGCCCGGCTCGGACAGATCAAAGTGGCCGATGTGCGGCTCGATCTGCTTGAAAGTCTCTACGGCTCGAAGAAAAAAATCCCGGTCGAACTGACGCTGCTGGACTTCGCCGCCAATCCGAAAGAACAGAAGCCCGGCAGCTCGCTCGATCCCACGCTGCCCGGCCTGATTCGCGATCTCGATGCGTTGCTACTGGTGGTCGGCCAATTCGCCGATCCCGGACCCGCCGGCCGCGCCTTCCAGTCGCTCGACGACGAGTTGATCTTCGCCGACTTCGATCAGGCCGAGCGCCGCCTCGAACGCGTCCGCAAGGACCGCAGCGCTTCCGACTTCGAGCGCACCACGCTCGAAAAGCTCCTCAAATCGCTCGAGGCCGGTTCGCCGCTGCGCTTGCGTGAGATGACCGCGCAGGAAGAGCGTATCTTTTCGAGTTTCGGTTTTCTTTCGCGTAAACCGGCCTTTGTCGTTATTAATTGCGATATCGATTCAGCCTCATCCGATCCCGATCCCGCCGATCGTGAACTGGCCACCACTCGCGGCCTCGAACTGTTCAAACTGGCCGCCTCATTCGAGTCCGAACTGGCGGAACTGACATCGGACGAGCAGCGCGACCTGCTGGCCGAGGCTGGATTGGCGGCGCCCGCCCGCGATCGCCTGGTCACCGCACTTTATCGTCGGCTTGGTCTGATCACGTTCTATACCGCCGGCGAGCCGGAGGCGCATGCCTGGCCGCTTACCGCCGGCGCCACCGCGCTCGAAGCCGCCGACCGTATCCATAGCGATATCGCGCGCGGGTTCATCCGGGCCGAGGTCGTGGGCTTCGAGGACTTCGCCGCGCTGCGCTCGGATGCCAAGGTCAAGGAGGCCGGCAAGCTGCGGCTTGAAGGCAGGGACTACGTGATGCGCGACGGCGATATAATCCATATACGGTTCAAGGCCTGAGCCACTATCGGAGATTATTTTCCAACCCTCGTTTTGGTAAATTTTGCGCAATTCTGCGCGTTGCGCGGCTCTTGGCTGATTGAAAAAATGAGTTGAGAAAAATCGGCCGGCTGCATATCATCCTGCTCCACCACATGAAGCGGCTCGAAACCCTGATAATCGTACTGGCCCTGGGCTTCTATATCTGGTTCCTGAAGCGCTTCGGAATCGGCCAGGTGCTCGACTTTGTGCGCCTGGTCGGCTGGGGCCTGCTGCTGACGATCGCGCTCGAAGCGATCGCCCGCCTGTTCAATACGCTCGGATGGCGCGTGACGATTCGCGATTGCCCGCCAAATCTGACCCTGTTCGATATGTTCGTCGCCCGCATTTCGGGCGAAGCGGTCGATTACGTCACCCCCTCGGCGCAACTCGGCGGCCAGCTTTTGATGGCGATGATGGTCCGGCGCAAGCTTGGCATGGCGGTCGGACTGGCGACGGTCGTGGTCGCGGCGCTGGCCGAATCGATCGGCCAGATATTGTTTATTACCGCCGCGCTTTTGATCTCGCTGCCGCTCGGATGGCAATTCAACGATCTTTTCTGGCCCGTGATCGGTGGGTTTGCGGTGGCGGTGGCTCTGGCGGTGGCCTTCTATCTGGTCCAGGTTAAAGAGCCATTCAGCCGCCTGTGGCGAGCGGCGGAAAAGCTCGATCTCCCTATGATGCGCGGTGAGGAGGTCCGGCTGGCCGCCGGCGAGGCCGATGCGATGCTGCTCGACTTTTATGCGCATCGGCGGCTGCGACTGGCTGCCTCCTGCCTGTGTTATTTAGCCGCATGGAGCATGGGCCCGATCGAAATTTATATATTGCTGCGCCTGCTCCATGAACCCGCCAGCTTGCAGATTGCGGTCCTGGTCGAGGCGCTGGGCTTGCTCATCGAACGTGCTACCTTCATGATTCCGGCCAAGCTGGTGAGTCAGGAAGGCGGCAAGGCTCTGATCTTTGCGATGCTCGGATATTCGGCCGATGTCGGTTTTGCGATCGGCTTTCTGCGCCGGATCAAAGAGATGGTTTGGGTGATGTTTGGGCTTGGGGCACTCACCGCCCATCGACTAATAACCGAGCGGAGTGAGAACTCATTACAAACCGAAGCCTTTCAAGCTGCGGAGGGAGAATAACGTGAAGCTCGCTATCAATCTGGCCGCGATTTTCGCGGCCGCCACTTTGGCCGTAAGCGTCAGCGCGGCGTTGGCCGGAGTGGTCGTCGAAGAGCAGGAAGTGGTCAATCGCGGCGGTCAACCGGTCAGCCGATCGCGCACGATTATGATCGAGGGCAACAAGCAGAAAATCGTCAGCGATCGCGACATCATGGTCACCGATCTCGATCGCGGCGTGATGCTGCTGATCAGTCCGACCGGCAAAACCTATAGCGAAATGCCCTTTCCGCCTAAAGGCATGAGCGCACCGGTGGCCGCGATGGCCAACGTGAAATTCACCAAATCGGGCACCCATCAGACGATCGATCACTATAAGTGCGACAACTATGCCGGCGTCAGCCACATGATGGGCACTCAATCCAATATCACGGAGTGCTTTTCCAAAAGCGCGCCCGGGGCCGCCGAATTCGCCGCCTTTCAGAAACAGATGGTCAGGAAACTCCAGGGCACCGGCGCGGCCGCGATGGTCAACAATGTTCCCACCGGGGTTCCGCTTGCTTCCGAGTCTACCACCAGCATGAAGGGCTTGACGATTCCCGGGATGCCGCCCGACCAGGCGCAGAAGCTGAGTCAGATGATGGCAAGTCGGCCGCCGATCACCAGTAAAACCACGGTTACTAAAATCAGCACCAGATCGATTCCCGACAGCGAGTTCGCGGCGCCAGCGGGATACACCAAACAGACCCCGCAAACAGCGCCGCCCGCCGTATCGTCGTCGGGCCGTTCGGGCAATCCATCTGCCCACTCGCTACCCGAGTAAACGCTTTTCTTAAATTCAGCAAATGAAATGACCGGGGTGCTTAATCGAGTGCCCCGGTTATTTTACTTTGTGCTGCCCGATCCCAAGACTCTCTCCGCTGACCAGCTTACTTTGTCTTTATCATAGACTATTTATGTTATACGCTCATATGCGTAATTGAACTTATCGTTCAGGAGGGGACTTGTGTATAAGATTTTTATCGCATCGTGCGCCGCACTGTTGATAGGAGGCGGAATCGCGTCCGCGAACGGTCCGCTGACCAAGCCGGTCACCGCAGTGATTCACGGCACGGCTAATCCGGCACCCAACGGGGATGTCGACACCGACGGTCAGTGCAACGTTGCGGCGTGGGTCGACCATTGCAGCGCAGCCAGCGCATGCCAGTGCTTCGCGGTGTCTCCGGCCACGGCGGGAGGGGCTGGAACCATCAGCAACTTCTTCATCACGGTCGATAGTGGAATCAACCCGGCGACCGAACCACCGCCCAACGGTGATGGTCCGAATCCTAAATGCAACCTGTTCACGGGCGTTTTCACCCTGAGCAAAACCAAGTCAAGCGGCACCTCCACCACGACCGTTAACTTGATCGGAACCACCTGCAAACACGTGGTCGGAATCTCGGTGAATCAGCCCCAGGGCACCGACAAAAATGACATTCTGAGCGGCGGCTGGGGGGTTTCGGACTCGCCGACGCCATCACCCGATGTCTCCGGCTGGGGTACATTTACCGGGCAGGTAGTAAACAACAACAACGGCGGCGGCAACGTGCCGGTTTCGCTGAGACTAGCAGGCATGGTGACCAAGTGATCTTGGAAGTGATCTGCAAGTAATTCTGGATCGTAAGACCAATCGATGCAGTCGGCTTGTCAATGCGGGCCGACTGCATCACGCGCCTTAGCCAGGCTCCGCACCAGGCCCATCCTGTCTTTCTGAGCCCATTCGCGCAGCTCAGGGTAAACTCCGTATCCCTTCGCCGAAGCCCTGAGCGCTTGGCGAAGGGGAAGAATCCCCGGAATCCTCCGCTGCTCAAACATCCCGCATACCTTTAAGGACCATACTCGCTTCGCCTTGGTTCCATTTTGTCGCTCGGCGTACAGCGACTGGAATGGTCAACGCGATGCTTATGCTCAAAATATTCGCCTAAACAAGTTGTGAGCCACTTTCTTTACGTATATATCAACACGTAGCGATCAATTTTCAGATCGGTGCCAAGTGGGGGGAGTATATGCGGGGGATTGGTGTATTAGCCGGTCTGGCTCTGATCTGTTCGATGGCGGTGCCGGTCGCGGCGCAAAATCAATCGGGTTCGGGTTCAGCATCCGCGGTGCCTACCGCTTCCAGCACGGACTCCGCACCGCCGGATTCCAATCGTCAGATATTTTACAAAAACAAGCTCGAAGCTTCGTTCGATGTCTCCTACATGCCATGGAATGTGCCGCTGCTGGTCGATCCGATTCTGGGTTACGGATTTCATCGCTCCTACGGCACGGTCAATTACACTTTGATCCCGATGAGCCTGATGCTGCGCTGGCAGCTCTATGACGTTTCCGGCCGATCGTTCTGGCGTGGCAATACCGAACTATCCCTGGGCGGCAATTACACTTCGATCCCGCAAGGACCGGAGTCGTACTACCGCGCGATGCTGGTCGGCGTGCGCTATAACTTCGTGCAGCCTGAATGGAAATTTGTGCCCTACGTCGATCTGCACGGCGGCTTCGGCTGGACCAACGCGCAGCAGCCCTATGAGAAGGCGCATCATCTGCGCGAGGTCGGCCAGGGCCAGGACTTTACCTTCACTTTCATTTTCGGAGTGGGGGTGCGCTACGATTTCAACCCGCGCTACAGTTTGTCGATGGGCCTGGCCTACATGCACATCTCGAACGCTTACTTGTCGACGCCCCAATACTACAATCACGCGGTCAATGTGATCGGACCGAACTGGGGCTTTAACGTCGCACTATAATGCGTATCGGCGCCGTCGTATTTGATTCGCCGATGCGGCGTAAGATCAGCGGGTTCCATCAGGACCAGCATTCCGATTGGGTGGCCGAGCTGGAGTGCGGCCACGGCCAGCACGTGCGGCATCAGCCGCCGTGGCAGATACGCCCGTGGGTCACGACCGCGCAGGGACGCCACTCGCGAATCGGGATCGAACTCGAATGCCGCAAGTGCGACGAGGGTGCACCGCCCGATGCCTGGTCTTCCGGTGGGATCTGACCCGTCACCGCGAGCCGCCCCGCCGTGCGGGCCTACGAATCAATTAGGCACCAGCGCCAGCGCGCGGCAAGGACTGCCGCTGCCGTTGACGATCTTGAGCGGCGCGGCGATCACGATCGCGCCGATCGGGGGTAGCTGATCCAGATTGCACAAGCTCGCCAAGCCGAACTTTCCCGCACCGTGCATGGTGGAGTGATTCGGAAAAGGCGGATCGAACTTCGCCGCCTGACCGGCATCGGTGCCCACCGTTTCGACCCCGACTCCCAGCACGTCGCGATCGCGGGCGAGAAATTCCGAGGCCGATTTGTGAAAGCCCGGACTATGCGGGCCGTCGGGCGAATCGTTCAGGTACGCATCGCCGCGCCGCTCGCTCCAGCCGGTGCGTAGCAACACCCACGATTGCCGGGGAATTTTCCCGTGATCCTTCTCCCAGGCCAAAATGCGCTCCGGCGTCAGTAGGAAGTCGGGATTTTTCGCCACCTCGCCAGAGACGTCGATTACGCAGGCGGGGCCGACAAACTTCTCCGGCGCGATGGTATCGGTCGTATTATTGGGTAGATCTTTGCCGGTGGCCCAATGGATTGGGGCGTCGAAGTGGGTGCCCGTATGCTCGCCCACTTCGAGGTTGTTCCAGTACCAGCCGGGGCCCTGCGCGTCGAACTTCGAGATAACTTCCACCGTCAGCGGATGCGATTGCGCAAACTGCGGAGGCAAATGAATGATCGGCGTGTCCGGCGCCAGCGGCACGGTAAGATCGACAATTCGGACGCGGCCGCCGGCCAATTCTGTAAGCAACATGGATAAGGACTGCGACGCCATCGGAAAGCACCTCCTGATTTATGCGGAACGATAGCCCGCCCCATTTCTTAGACCAATGCCGCCTGCTGTCAACCTTGTCAGCCGGGTTCCAATTTCCGTCCGCTGCGCGCTATAAAAAAATCGGGAGACCAAAGTGAAAGTAAAAGCCGCAGTCGCATACAAGGCCGGAGAGCCGCTCAGAATTGAGGAAGTTGACCTCGAAGGGCCAAAAGCGGGTGAAGTGCTGGTCGAGATTAAAGCGAGCGGCGTTTGCCATACCGATGCTTTCACGCTGTCGGGTGCCGATCCCGAAGGGTTGTTTCCCTCGATTCTGGGTCACGAGGGCGCCGGCGTAATCGTCGAGATCGGCCCCGCCGTCAGTTCCGTGAAGCAGGGCGATCACGTAATCCCGCTGTACATTCCCGAATGCCGCCAATGCAAAGCCTGTCTGTCTGGCAAGACCAATCTGTGTACCGCGATTCGCCAGACCCAGGGCCGCGGCGTGATGCCCGATGGCACCAGCCGCTTCTCCGCCAAGGGCAAAACGATTTACCACTATATGGGCACCTCGACCTTCGCCAACTTCACGGTGCTGCCGGAGATCGCGGTGGCCAAGGTGCGCGAGGACGCCCCCTTCGAAAAGATCTGTTACACCGGATGCGGCGTCACCACCGGCATCGGCGCGGTAATCAATACCGCGAAAGTACAGCCCGGCGATAACGTGGTGGTGTTCGGCCTGGGCGGTATCGGCCTCAATGTAATCCAGGGCGCGCGGATGGCGGGGGCGGGAATGATCGTCGGTATCGACGTGAATTCGTCACGCAAGGCAATCGCGGAAAAATTCGGGATGACGCATTTCGTCAATCCGAAAGAGATCAAGGACGATCTCGTAGCGTACTTGGTCGATTTGACCGGCGGCGGCGCGGATTACGCGTTCGAATGCGTCGGCGACGTCGGGTTGATGCGCCAGGCGCTCGAATGCTGCCATCGCGGATGGGGCACCTGCGTGATTATCGGAGTGGCGGGCGCGGGGCAGGAAATCTCGACTCGGCCGTTCCAACTGGTCACCGGACGGGTCTGGAAGGGCTCCGCTTTCGGCGGCGCGCACAGCCGTCGCGACGTGCCGAAAATCGTCGACTGGTACATGGAAAAACGCATCAATATAGATGATCTGATCACGCACGTGATGCCGCTGGAAAAGATCAATGAAGCGTTCGATTTGATGCATCAGGGCAAGTCGATTCGCAGCGTCGTAACCTTTTAACGATTGACTGGGGGACGCTTGAACGGCTCCCGGCGTTCGCGGATCATAGTTCACGTGGCGAGGGGTATAAGCGTGGCGCTGGTAGTCGGGCTGATGGCGGCGCTTCCCGGATGCTCGCACGGCCAGAAAAGCACTCCGCAGCAGCAGTATCTGGAATCGCTCAAGCGCGGCAACGCGGCGCAGGCCAGCCAGCTCTGGCTGAAGATGACGCCCGACGATCGGATGAAATTCGAGCGCGGCCAGGGCATCCAGCCAGCCATGTCACCCAAGGAGATGCAGCAGGAGGTGATGCGGCGCGCGGCGGAAGAAGCCTCGGGCCAGGATGGTGATGCCGGCGCGGAGGCGCCCACAGTAACCGCGCCAGCGGGTGGTGCGCTCGGCGATCTGCCGCAATACCTGAACGATTCCGCGCCCTCGGCCGTCTCGCCCTGAGTTCACCGCGCCGCTGGCGTGACGCCCTGCCCCAGTCAGGATGTCTTTCTGAACCGAGTCTGCGAAGTGAAGAATCCCGGGATTCTTCGCTTCGCTCAGAATGACAGGATGGGCATTACACAAAAATGCCGCCATGGCCAATTGGTCAGGATTTCAAGCGTTCTGCTATGATGAGCCGTCTATCGGTCCGAGCGATAATCCGGAGGCAGGCAAATGGATAACTTTTACGAACGCAAAAATCTTAAAAACGTTCGCAAGCTGCGGGAGCTCAAGCCGGACGCCTACAACAAATTCATCGAGTTCAGCCAGTCGGTCTTCAAAGACGAGGCGCTATCGAACAAAATAAAGCAGTTGATTGCGATCGGGGTCGCGCATACGACTCAATGTCCCTGGTGTATCGACGCCCACGTCAATCGCGCCAAGGAGTTGGGGGCGAGCGACGAAGAGATCGCGGAGGCGGTACTGGTGGCGATGGAGATTCGAGCGGGCGGTGCCTTCACCCATGCGGGAATCGCATTTGGGTTGGCCGACGAGTTCGCACAGGAGCACAAGCATTAATTCCATGACGCAAGACGGATTATCGGCGCGCAAAACCCGGCCGGTCAGGGTCGGCAATGTTACGGTCGGCGGCGGGGCGCCGGTCGTGGTGCAATCGATGTGTGCGACCAAGACCTCGGATATCGACGCGACGGTGGCGCAGGTGCGGCAGTTGGCCGGCGCTGGCGCCGGAATCGTAAGAATCGCGCTGGACAATGTGAAGGAAGTGGCGGCGCTCAAGGAGATCCGCGCGCAGACCGGCGGCGTCAACCTATCGGTCGATTTGCAGGAAAATTATCGGATCGCCGACGAAGTGGCCCCTTACGTCGATAAAATCCGCTACAACCCCGGCCATCTGCATCATATCGAGAAATCGAAAAGCATCGAGGACAAAGTCCGATGGCTCGCCGACGTGGCGCGGGATCATGGCCTGGCGATTCGCATCGGAGTCAACTGCGGATCGGTCGCGCCGGCCTTTCTTGAGAAGTACGCGGGCGATCAGATGACTGCGATGGTCGAATCGGCGGTCTGGCACTGCGAATTGATGGATTCCTATGGCTTCGATCAATTCGTGGTTTCGCTCAAGGACTCCGATCCGGCCAGGGTGCTCGACGGTAATCGGCGCTTCGCCGCGCGGCGTCCCGAGGTGCCGCTGCATCTGGGCGTGACCGAGGCCGGCCTGCCGCCCGATGGTATCATCAAGACCCGTCTTGCATTCGAAAAGTTGCTGGCCGAGGGCGTCGCCGAGACCATGCGCGTCTCGCTGACGCTGCCGCATGAACGCAAGCACGAAGAGGTTGAAGTCGGATTTCAGATCGTCCGCGATGTCGCGGCCGGCCGCTTTATCTCGGTGCCGGACTTCGGCAAGGGCCTCAATATCATTTCATGCCCATCGTGTTCGCGGGTGGAGAATGAAAAATTCGTCGAGCTGGCGCAAGCGGTCAAGGAAATGAGCGCCTATGCGGCGAAATATCAGATCACGATCGCGGTGATGGGATGCCGCGTCAATGGACCTGGCGAGACTGACGATGCCGACCTCGGGCTGTGGTGCGGTCCCACCACCGTCAATCTGAAAAAAGGGGACGCGAAGCTGGGTAACTTCCGCTACGACAAGGTGCTCGGCCGCCTGCGGATTGAGCTCGACAAGCTGATCGCGGATCGCGCCTCGGCGGTGCAGTGAGATAGCGATTACCGGTGCATCAGCGCGTTAGCATGGCGCGCCGCGCGGCTTCGGGCCGCAATTGATCGGCGCGCATCAGGGTGACCCGCCCAGGCGCCTTGAGCGCGCTTAATAACTCGGAAATGGTGCGGTTGATGGTCGGATGGACGAGCGACGGCGCCAGCTCGCTCATCGGGATCAGGACAAAACGCCGCTCATGCAATCGCGGATGCGGCACTTGCAAATTGCGCGAGGCGATCACTTCCTTATCGAAGAACAGCAGATCGAGATCGATAACCCGTGGTCGGTAGGGGCCGCGTGCATGGGGTTTGCGTCCGCGTACCCGCCTGCGTCCCATCAGCCGTTCGATTCCGAGCAGCTTGTTGAGCAGGGTTGCGGCTTCGAACTCAGTCTCGATTTCGATTACGCCGTTGAGGAATGGTCCGCCGCCGCGGACATCGCCGACCGGTTCGGTTTCGTAGATTGAAGATTGGCGGACAGGCCGGGTCATCGGCAGGGCGGAAAGGCGAGAGATGGCCTCCCGGAAATTACCGGCTCTATCCCCGAGATTACTTCCTATTCCAATGAAAGCCCGATGGGGCATCCTCGTCCGTTTAGAAACGCATCGCCTTTAGCCGGTTTGCCACCTCGTTTAATCGTTCGTGCCCAACCGTTAACGAGAAACGAACGAAGCCCTCACCACCCTTGCCAAATCCTGATCCTGGCGTGATCGCCACGCCGGCCTCTTTTAGCACGCGTTCCGTGAACGAAACCGAGGTGTAGCCCTTCGGCACCTGCGCCCATACGTAGAATGTGGCGCGCGGGGTTTCGCATGACAAACCGATATCGCGCAGCAACTCGACCATCAGGTCGCGGCGGCGCTGGTAAATCGCGCAGTATTCCCGGATCACCTCGTCGCCCTGATCCATCGCGGTGATCGCGGCTTCCTGCACCGCCTGAAACACGCCGGAATCCATGTTGGTCTTGACCAGGCTCAAAGCCTTGATCAGCTCCGCGTTACCGACCGCAAAGCCCACCCGCCAGCCGGTCATGGAATAGGTTTTCGAGAGCGAGTGGAATTCGATCGCGCAGTCCATCCCGCCCGGCACCGCGAGCACGCTCGGCGCGCGATAGCCGTCGTAGGCGATCTCGGAATAGGCGACATCGTGGGCCAGAATCACGTTGTGCTTCAGGCACCAGGCCACCGCGGCTTCAAAGAACGAGCGATCGACCGTCGCCGCGGTTGGATTGTTGGGATAGTTCAGCCACATCACTTTGGCGCGGCGGGCAACCTCGGCCGGGATACTGCCGAAGTCCGGGGTGAAGCCATTTTCGCGCCGCAAAGGCATCGAATAGGGCTCGCCGCCATTGAAGACGCAGCCGGAGAAATAGACCGGGTAGCCGGGATCCGAGATCAACACCACGTCACCCGGATCGACTACAGCGGTGGCGAAATTGGCGATTCCCTCTTTCGATCCGATGAGCGCGAATACCTCGCGCACCGGATCGAGCTTGACGCCGAAACGCCGCAAGTACCAGGCGCAGGCCGATTGGCGAAAGCGCTCCAGCCCCTCGTAATCGGGATAGCGATGATTGGGCGGCTTTTCAGCCGCGGTTTTCAGGCTATCGATTATGAACTGCGGCGTGGGCAGGTCCGGATCGCCGATCCCGAGGCTGATTACATCGACGCCGGTTTTTATAACTTCGCGTTTGAGCCGATCGAGTTCGGCAAAAAGATACGGTGGTAGAAGGCTTAATCGAGTGGCTGGCTTAATCTGCACGGAATCAGGCAATGCTCCGAAAGAATGAACTTTAAATAGCACACGAGGCTCCTGGTTCAAACAGGGTTTGCCTTGAACAGATTTTAAAGTGGCCGGCCGCGAAGCGAAAAAATGCGGGGGACCATCGGAAGCCATCCTCGCTCAGGTGGGTTACGCTTGCCTGCGCGAAATTATGTAGTAATCTTGCGGGCGACTTATTCGAAAACGTAGAGATGCCCGCGATGCAGGCGGTGCGCGAAACTGTCGATTGATTGGGAAAATTACAGGTTGGTCATTATTTTCTCTTGCCCAACGCTTAGCGCAATGTTAGTTCTCTTCACGTTTGTGGTTGGAATGCAGCGAGGGGTAGTAGCGATTTTCGATCGGCAAAATACCTGGCTGAAATATATTGTGCCCTTGGCCCGGCCGCGTGAGTCTTGAGTCAGGCCAGCGCCCGATTTAAAGCAACGTGGTTCCGCACACTATTGTAAACCGGACCTGATGATACGATGAACCGGATATTAATTCCCGTCGCCCTGTTGACGTTCGTGGGAGGTCTGGCTGTGCTTGCCTTCTCGCAGCGTCCATGGGCGCCGCGTCAGGATGTGGAGCAGCCGATTCCTTTCAGCCATCGGATCCACGCTGGCGTCAATAAAATTCCGTGCCAGTATTGCCACGAGTATGCCCGCCGGTCCCAGACCTCGGGTGTGCCGCCAGTGCAGCGATGCGTGGGATGCCATGGGGACGCGCTGTTCGGCGGCCTCAAGCCGGTAACCCGTCCGTGGACGAATCACACTCAGCCAGCGTTTGAAATCCGCTGGAACCGGGTCTACACCTTGCCCGACTTCGTGCGCTTCACCCATGAACCGCACATATGGGCTGGGGTCGCCTGTCAGGAGTGCCATGGACCGGTCGAGCAGATGGATCGGATCCAGCCGGTGCACGAAATTAACATGGGTTTCTGCCTGAATTGTCATGAGAAGCGGGGCGCCACTCAGGAGTGCTTCGTCTGCCACCATTAAGCGAGGGTTCTGATGTCAGAAGGGCTCACCAGACGGTCGTTCCTGAAGGTCGCTAGCGCAGCGGGTGCTGCGGCCGCGATCCCGGGCTGCGAATCGGCCGGCAGAAACATAATTCCGTACGTCGTTCCCGACGAAAACGTGATTCCGGGCGTACCCTCGTTTTACGCCACGACCTGTTCTGAGTGCAGCGCCGGCTGCGGGTTGGTGGCGCGGATACGCGAAGGCCGCGTAATCAAGCTCGAGGGGAACCCTAAGGATCCGATTAGCGACGGTTCGATCTGCGCTCGCGGCCAGGCCTCTTTGCAGGGGTTGTACAATCCCGATCGGCTGGCGCATCCGTTTCTGCGCGGTGACGACGGTCGTCTGCGCCGCATCTCCTGGGATCAGGCCACCCGGCATCTGGATAGCCACTTGCAAGCTGCCGCGAAGGGCGGCAAAGATCGGGTCGCGTATCTCGCCAAACCTCATGGTCCGACGCTCGATAAGGTGGCCGGGCTGTGGCTCAAAGCCTGGAATTCCAGCCGCGCCATATTTCACGAACCGCTCGCCAATCCAGCCGCGTCGACCGCCGCGCAGGCCGCTTTCGGGCGCAAGGACGCACCGGTATATCGAATTGATCAGGCCGAAGCCTTGATCTCGTTTGGCGCGGATTTTATCGAAACCTGGGAATCGCCGATCGAATATTCGCGCCAGTACGCCGCCTTCCGCACGCCCAAAGAGCGTCGCGGCAAGCTTTCTATCGGCCGGGCCGCCTATGTCGGTCCGCGGATGAATCTCACCGCCGCCAAGTGCGATGAATGGATCCCGGTGAAGCCGGGCGATGAAGCGGCGGTCGCTTTCAGCGTTCTTCACGTGCTGGTGCAGCAGGGCTGGGTGTCGCCCAACGCCGGCTTCGACGCCGCCGCGCTCAAAAGCTTTGTCGATGGCTACGATCCGGAGGCGGTCAGCAAACAGACCGGCGTGCCGGCCGAGACCATCACCCAAATGGGCCAGTTTTTCGGACAGGCGGAGGGCGCCGTCGCGTTGGCGGGCACCGACGATCCGCAGGCCCACCTCGCGGCATTCATGCTCAACGCGGTCACCGGCAATCTGGGCAAGACCGTCATGTTCCTGGAGGATTCGCCAGAATCGAACTTGAGCGCGCCGGCTGCAATCGACGCGCTGATCGAGGCGATGAATCAGAAGCAGCTTGAGGTGCTGGTCATCGCGGGCACCAACCCGGTCTACTCGATGCCGCCAGCGGCGAAGTTCGCCTCCGCGCTGCGGCAGGTGCCGTTCGTCGTATGGTGCGGCACGGTCCCCGACGAAACCGCCGAACATGCGCATCTGCTGCTGCCGATTCATCATCCGCTGGAAGCCTGGCGCGACACCAATCCACGTGCCGGTATTTATGGTTTAGGGCAGCCGGTGATGCAGCCGGTGTTCGAGAGCCGCGACCTCGGCGACCTGTTGTTGACTTCCGCCCACACCGGCGGGGCCGACTCCAAGTCGGTGCCGTGGGAAAACATGGCGGACGCGGTGAACGCAAGTTTTCAGCAGATTCAGACTGCAATCGGGGATAAGGCCAAGCCGGCGGACTTCTTCGCGCAATCGCTGCGTGACGGCGGTGTGATCGCCGAGGCGAAGGTCGCCACGGCGAAATTGAATTCGGCGGTTTTCCAGACCAAGCCCAAGGCGGCTGCGGCCGGTTCCGATCTGATACTCGCGGTTTATCCGCATATTTTCCTGTATGACGGTCGCGGCGCGGACAAGCCGTGGCTGCAGGAGATTCCCGATCCGGTCGAGCAACTGGTGTGGGATAGTTGGGCGCAGATTCATCCTGAAACCGCCAAGTCGCTCGGCGTAAGCGCTAACGAAGTGGTCGAGTTGCGGACCGATCAAGGGATGGTGGCGGTTTCCGCGCTGATTTCGGATCGGGTGCGCCCTGGCGTGGTCGCGATGCCGCTAGGGCAGGGGCATACCGCCTATGGACGCTATGCCAAAGGGCGCGGCGTCAACGGCTTTGCCCTGATGGCGGCGGGCGCACGAAGCGCCGCAGTCAAGATCAGCGCCACCGGCGCGCACAATGCGCTGGTTACCCCGTTGTTCGGGGAAAATATGATGGGCCGCAACATCGTCGAGGCGATGAGTATCGAAGAGCTCGCCCGCGGTGAAGCGCCCGAATCGGAGAAGGCGCCGGGTCCGTACGAGATGTACGCGCCGTTTCCTTACCCGACCCACAAATGGGGCATGACGATCGACACCAATGCGTGCGTCGGATGCAGCGCTTGTGTGGCGGCGTGCTATGCCGAAAACAATCTGGCGTTCGTCGGCAAAGAGGGGGTCGAGAACGGACGGATCATGTCATGGATCCGGATCGAGCGCTTCACGCCACCCAAAGAGCTGGCCGATAAAGCGCCGCAGATGTACATCACACCGATGCTTTGCCAGCAGTGCGAGCATGCGCCATGCGAACCGGTGTGCCCGGTGTTCGCCGCTTATCATACGCAGGAAGGAATCAACGGACAGAACTATAACCGCTGCGTCGGTACGCGCTACTGCGAAAACAACTGTCCTTACAAGGTGCGGCGTTTCAACTGGTACGCACCGGAATGGCCCGCGCCGCTTAATTTGCAGCTTAATCCGGATGTCACCGTACGCGGCGCGGGGGTGATGGAGAAGTGCACCTTCTGCATCCAGCGCATCGTGGCGGTCGAGATCGATACGCGGGTGCATCAGCGGCCGGTTCGCGATGGCGAGATCGTGCCGGCCTGCGCGCAGGCCTGCCCCACCCATGCGATCAGCTTCGGCGATATGAATGACAAGCGCAGTGAGATGATGCAGCGGCGGGATGCGAACAAGTTGCGTACCTATCGCGTGCTCGACGCCGAATTGAATACCTTGCCTGCAATCACTTATCTGCGCGAAATTTATCACGAGAAGGGGAGAGCTTAAGTGGCTGCCGCAGTACAGACGAGATCCGCCCCGTCCCCGAGTTTCGGCGATATTGATCGTCAGGTGCGCCGTGTTCTGGAGCCGGGCGGGCTTCAGTTTTGGGCGTGGATCTGCTTCTGCGCTTTCTTTGTCATTGTCGCCGGGGCGATGTGGACCAATCAGGTCTATTCCGGATTGGGCGTCACTGGCTTGACCCAGCCCACGATGTGGGCGATCTACATCACGAACTTTGTCTTCTGGGTCGGTATCGCACATTCGGGGACGCTGATTTCCGCGATCCTATATCTTTTCCGCACCCGCTGGCGCA
>DAHVFB010000051.1 GCA_027317185.1 Deltaproteobacteria bacterium | reverse complement strand
TGTAATCACGCAATTTTACGTGCGACTTCTATGCCACGGCATTTGGTGCCATGCTCGCGGTTCGTCGAGCGCAACCGCGTTAACTCTGACCAAAATAATTACTCACTCCAGGATCGCTTCGCTCTCCTGAAAGAGAATCAGTGAGCGCTTGCACCGGCAGATCTAGTCGCACGGAACCTCAGCCGCAATTTCCTCCAGCGACAGCGCACGTAGCGACTTCTCTGCGGCGAATTTCAGCACCGGATCGAAGTAGGTGGCCGCCGCTGAATTACGACGTGCGAAGCGCCGCAGCGCCAGGTTGCTCGGGTGCGCCAACGCGATTATAGGCATTCCAAGCGTCGCCAAGGCGAGCATTCGGTCGCGACTAAGATTTTCGGTCGAATCACGAAACATTATACTAAGCGAACTATGCATCGACCTATCATCTTGAAGCGCTCGCAGCCGGTAGAAATTCGGCGTTTGATTGCCACTGCTGTCGCATAGCACCGTTGCGACAAATTCAGTTCGTCGCAAAAGCTCACGAGCACGCGGCGTATCCTTCTCGAACGGAAATATCATGACCGGCTGAAACCGAACATCATATGCGCGGGAAATACTATCCACACGCGCGATTCCGGCCTGCAATTCGGCTTCGCAGTCCGCTATCATGCGATGATCGATATGCCGCAGAAAGCCGTGCCATACGAAGCCGGTGTTGTGGCGCCGAAGCAGCTCGATATAGCGACGATCAGGGCGCGTATAGGTCGGCGTCCACGCGAAATCTACATGAATATCGGTGGGTTGGATTGTGAGATAATCCAGAAATTCTTTCAGTTTGCCCAGGCTGAAATAATCGAAGTTCACCGGGCGATCGTCAATCACCAGATTAACCGCGGCGCGCGTGTCCGGCTCCCGTCCCGCCGCCCAATCGACCGCGGCCAAAGCACCTATCGAGGCGCCGCGTGTTGTGGGCTCCTCAAGCTCCGCTAAAAGTTTGCCACCGTCATTGGCATCGTCCGCGTGAAGGTCGAAAACAACCACGCCAGCGCCAATGCTCATTTCAAAGATAATGGGCCAACTGTCGCCACATGCGTCCATCCCCGACATCAACGCACGAACCGCGGGATTGAGACCAGCCGCATGCGGCATCTTCATCGACGCAGCCACGCGTTCTCCTGCTATCGCGGCAGGTAGCATCCAGTGCTTGGAAAATTCATAACCGTCCGACGGCTTGAGCTTGAATTCGAAGCGCTGGTTCGAAAATGGCCTCAAGCAATAGACGCATCCCTCCCTGAGTGACCCGCGCACGTAAATCGTCGCGCCCTGCTCAGTCCATTCTCTGAGGCGCTGGCACATGCCAGGCGTCATTCGCCCCAGTGTTTCAAAATCAACCGCGATCAGTTGGTTTCGCGCCGGCATGAGCGAAGGTAAAATCGCTCCCTCAGCGGGACACGACTCGACTTCGAGGCCCCGCAGGCGCGCAATCTTCGTACAGGCGGTGACGTGATTTCGCTCCGGATAGTCATCTATTAACCAACACTTTGGCTTCGCCAGATTCACACTCTCCCAAAGCGATCGACTCCGCGGAAATGGACGAATGTTCGCATTCATATTCACGTCGTTCATTTGACTCTACGATGGCCGCGAGCACCGGCGATGGCGCTACTCGCAGCAACAACTCAATATTTGGCATTACGCAATGTCCGCCGATCACGCCCGGAAAATATTCCGTTCGCGGCAGACACTCGACCTCGTGGAAGAATTCTATCGCTTCCTGATAGTCGGCACGGACGTGGTCGGCGTACCGGTTCAGCTCCTGAGCGAAGGCGATACAGACGCCGAAGTACGTGGTCTCGGCCAGCTTGGCAAGTTCCAGCGTCTCGACCTTCGCCATTCTGCGCGTCTTCATCCCAACGTTCTGCAGATGCGTCTCGGCAAGCGCCGCGTCGGCATCGGTAAGTGCCGCGACAAATTTTACGTATCGCAGCAGATCTTCCTGCATGCGTACATGTTTGCCACGCACTGGGCTATACGCAACTGCGCTTCTGCTATTGCGTGCAATTGCACGCGTGGTCCCAGGCATTACCGTACTATGTATTATTGTCAGTGCCGGCTTGAACCGTTCAACATATTCGATCGCGGAGGCTTCGAACTGCGCGCTCGACTTGAACGGTATGCAGAGATGCATTACGTCAACCGACGCTGCGATTTCGACTCGCTCGAGGTCGTGCCGCAACACCGTCTCCGTTCGCTCGACAATCGCCGCGATCGCCCCCCCCACCTCTCCCAGTCCGACCACCAGGGTTGCGTTCTCCCTCGAGGTGGAGGCAGACCTGCTTTCCACAGCCATCAGCATCCCTCCTACTTGACTCATTCCTTCGGTAAGTACGATTTAAGAGTGCGATTACGCGGCAACCAGCATGTCGATTGTCCGTAAATACTCGTCCTTCTGGTTCTTCCAGCTAAGAGCGTTCAAGGCCACACGAGCACGCTCGACCAGTCGAATACGCAGTAGTGGATCGCCGTACAAATCCATGATTGCGCGGGCAAGGTCCTCGGCGTCTCCCGGCTCAAACAATTCCACAGCGCCATCGCCGAAGTAATGTTCGATCGTGCGTAAACGAGCGGCTATCACAGGTATTCCGATGGTCGCGTAGTCGAGCAGCTTGACCGGCAGCATCAGGTGCGTGGCACTGCTGGGCTGATACGGGACCACTCCTACATCCGCGCCCGCGAGCAAAGCGGGCAGTTCTTCAACCGGAACCAGGTTCATGAATTTTACACGACTCGCGAGCTTTAGGTGATCCACCAGGGCGCGTATTCCAGCCAGATGATCCCCCTCACCGATTATGTTCAGCCGCAGGTTTGGAATCGCGTCCTTCAGCAAACCCACGGCTTTGACCAGGAGATCGAGCCCGAGACGCGCGGTTACCGTACCGTGGCACGCGACAGTAAAAGTTTGCGCGGGTCCAATGATGCTTTTGCGCTCAAGGAAAATCTTCGTGTCCGGAGCATTCATCACTACATGGATCTTGCGCGCAGGGACCCCTGCTTGCTGCAGCCGCTCACGATGAAGATCGTGCACTGCCAGGACGGCATCCGCCCACCATGCACTCATTCGCTCCTCGAGCATCAACAATCGCGCACCCGCCGCTCCCCGGGCTCCCCCGAACTTATCGCGATAGAGCTCCGGCATTGTGTCGTGAATATCGAGCACGACCTTGCTTCCGAACAATTTAGGCATGATCGCGCAGACGATCGCCGCATCCGGCATGGTGCATACGATGACCGCGCTATACCGGCCCTTCAGTGAAAGGCGGACAGCCATTGCGGATGCTA
This sequence comes from Deltaproteobacteria bacterium, assembly GCA_027317185.1. Taxonomy (GTDB): domain Bacteria; phylum Desulfobacterota; class Binatia; order Binatales; family Binataceae; genus JAJPIG01. The sequence continues at coordinate 23,886 of DAHVFB010000051.1, read as the reverse complement.
GGGCAAAGAATCGAACGTAACTCCTGAAATATGCGGCCTTACTTGGACCCCGATAACGCGGCATCTCCAAACCGATCAGATTTACTTTACTGACGGCGTCAGCCTTTGCGTTGGCGAGGCAAATCACATCAATGTGGTCGCCACGATCAGCGAGAGCCTCGGCGTGGCGCTTAACGCGTCCGTCGTGCATGTAAGTGGTATAAGCAATCATCAAGTAGCGTGCCACGACGGTAACCTCAATGCAGGGGACAATGAGCTTCGCGCGGATAAGCTCGCGTATTGACTGTCAGCCAGTTTCTCCAGTTCAACGCCATAGTGACTCTCGAAGCAGTAGTCTGCGCACTTGTTGCCGGCGTATAAATTTGACTACCTCTGGCGATGCGATACGCTGTCGGCGTTGCAAGTATCCCTGCAAATAACCACTCACCATCAGGAGTCCCGCAAACGGCACTGGTGGCTTTAACGATTGACGCACCGCGCGCGCCCACAGAAATAGCGGCGAATAACCGACGTTGTACGCGGACAGTCCAGCCGCCGTTCGCGCTTTCCAGCCTGAAGCCGCGCCTTGCGGCCGGTGATGTCTCGCCTGGATATGCCGGAAATTGCGAGTGCGGAAACCCAGCATCATTGCGTGAGCTTCGTCCAGCGTGTCCCAACCGAGACTGCCGTTCAGTCCGCCAATCGCGGCCAGACATGCGCTCGAATACATCTTCGCAGCGCCCCGCGTGTGAAACTCCGGTTGACGAATTTCGTGCCAGCCGGCGCCATCCGGCTCATAAAGTGTCGGGCCCGCTATTCCCAGATTTCCATCGAGCGCAAATTCGGCGAACAACAGTTCCGTAAAATCAGATTCGAAGCTGATGTCCGCGTCGACGCGCATAATATAGTCAAATTGTGAATAGACGTCGCGCGACAAGAACCGCGTAATCACGGATTCTCCGCCTGGCGTTCGTGCCTGGTTGCGCGGTAAGTGATGCACCTCAATCCACGGATATTTCGCCGCGGCGGCAGAAACCAGTGCGCGAGTATCGTCCTCAGAACCGTCGTCGATCACGATCCAGCGATTGGGAGGCCGCGTCTGCCCTGCCATCGCTTCGATTAGACGTGGCAAATGCAGCTCTTCATCGCGAGCCGGAGTGATTGCGAGGTAGCGACTTCCGCTCATCAGGCTTTTCCTGCCGTCGCGCTCGCTGTGAGTTCGCCACGACCAAAGGCATCGGCAACCATTTTCATCGCGCTCGCCGACTCGAGCCACAGGTAGACAAGTGCTGGCGGCACCGCGATAACAATCAAGTTCAACGGAGCTTCGATTCCAAAGTGAATCACAAGCAGTTTCCCGGAGCCGGCTGCGACCCCACAAATCAAAGCGAGTAGAAACCCGGGAAAAAGCGCCGTCATGAGATCACCGAGGCTCACACCTATGAGAATGCAGGCTAACCATTGCCCCGCGATGCTAATCACCACCTCGACCGCGCTCCGGCCCATGCACACGCCCACGAGGCCGGTCGAAGCCAGACCGGATACTGTAATGACTACCAACACCAGTCGCGTTGAGTGGATATAAAAGTCAAATTCAGGATGATTCTTTGCATAGTACACTGATCCGATTGCAAGGCGCAGTCCAACGAGCAGTAAACCGAAGGCAAGTAATTGCATCGGTACTGCCGCTGGAACCCACTTTGGTCCATAGATAACCCTGAGTAATTCCGGGGCGGCGATAGCCGCGCAAAGAACCACCGGTAGAACGAGTCTTGAGAGATAGCCACAGAAATTTAGGTAGGCACGTGCGAGCTGTTCTTTCTGGTCACGTAACGCACAAAAAGCTGGAAAAGTCACACGGCCCGCAATCTTAAACACGCGATCGGGAACGAAACGCAGCAGGTCCCACGCCATCGCGTAGAAGCCCAGTGCCGAACTCCCAAGCAAGCGACCGATCAGCAAAAAGTCCACATTAGATGAAAGCGCATCAACCATGCGCCCGCCAAAGACCTTGCCCGCGAAACTACCGAGATCACGCGCCTCCCGCGCTCGCGGTAATCCGCGCGGCACTTTCCCCGCCACTGTCAAAAGACTCAACGCGTGCGCGGCATAGCGCGCGGAGAGACCGGCGGCAAGGCTCCATTTCGGCATCCCGTGCCAGAGCAAAAACAACGCGACCACGACAAACGCGAGTTCCCCCAGAACGTCAGCCGTCGCCAAAGCGCCGAATCGTAGCTCACGTCGAAGCTGAGCGTTGGCGGTCACGGCCGCTCCCTCGAGCAGAAATGGAATGCAGAGCAGACGGGTTCCCTCGCGCAATTCCGGAATCTTCATTGCTCGAGCCAGGCCGGGAGCGCCCAAATACAAAACGCATACCGTCAACAATGCGAGACCGATACTCATCCACCACGCTGTCCACTGATGTTCAGGCGTGAGGTCCTTACGTTGAATCAAGGCGTCGGGAATTCCACCTTCGTTCGCCAGCGCAGCGAAGGTCGCGACCACAACGAGAATTTTAAACAAACCAAAATCATGCGGCGAAAGCGCTCGGGCCAATATGACCATTCCACCAATACGTAGTGCCTGCACTACGAATTCCGCCATCATGTTGTCGCGAACCGACCGCGCAAAGGCACTCCATAGCCAGCGATTCGGCTCGCGCGGCTCCGGAGTATTCGCGTAATCCTCGGCGATGCCGGTCACAATCCCTCTCCCCGCAAAAGCACCGGGATGGTATGCAGCAGTATTCGTATATCGGAGGCAAGCGACCAGTGTTCGAGGTATTCCACATCCAGCCGGACCATATCATCGAACGAGATCCGGTTGCGCCCGCTCACTTGCCACAATCCGGTAATCCCGGGCATTCCCTCGAGCCTGCGGCAGTGCCATTCCTGGTACAGCTCAAGTTCATACGGCAGCGCTGGGCGTGGACCGATCAGGCTCATATCACCGCGCAGTACGTTCCACAGTTGTGGCAACTCGTCGAGGCTGAAGCGGCGCAAGAACTTGCCGAGCCGCGTAACTCTCGGATCATCGCAAAGCTTAAATACCGCATGGTCAGTGCCGCTCGCACTATGGCCGTTCGAACCATTGCCGAGATCGTTGCAAATCCATTGCTGCACGTACTCGCGATGCAGCAGATCAGGCGATCGGGGATGCATAGTGCGCAATTTCAACATCTCAAAACGCTGCCCATGCGCGCCGACCCGCTCTTGACGGTAGAGAACCGTACGACCGTCGCACACTACAATCGCGAGCGCCGCCAATCCTACGACCGGTAAAACAAAGACCGCAAGGATTGTACCGCATACGAGGTCGAATCCACGTTTGATCAGGTAATTGAAGCCGCGAATATTCGAGCCGGGGCGCTCCGTCAGCGGAATAGCGGTGCCCGACGGCGTATCAGAAGGATTACTCAGGTTTCGTACCATCGTCCGCATAGCAACTGCGACGGGGATGCCAAACAAGCACATTACTGTCGCCGAAAAATGCGCGACGCCCGATTGATGCGAGACGAAGCCTACTAGCATCGTACCGATAATTGCTTGGAGCTTTCCAGAAGACAGCACCATTTTTGTTCCGCTACCGAGTTTACTCAGATGAACACCGAATGACCGGAGAACAGCAAACCATGTCGTTACCGTGACGGCGAATTCCTTAACGACATTACGTCGCTCGGCAGTCTCGATCATTACCCGCATCGCTCCGTTTACAACAACACACATTGATGCGGCGGCAATTGCCCAGGACCGTGCAAGGTTATCAGCGGTCCCGGTGATGTTGGCTTTTGTAAAATCACTCGCACACATCCGCCCCAGCCTTCCGTCCTAGATACCCACTCGTGCAATAGCGGCGTCTACCTTGCCCACATAGCTCTTGGGTTTTTCAGCAAGGGCCTCGCTCACGACCTCGACCGTCCGAACTATCTCGGCCGCGGCCAGCGTCGGATGCATAGGCAGCGAAACCACGATGTCCGCCAACGCTTCACTGTGCGGGAAGTCCCCGTGCCGATGGCCCAAATAGCTCAATGCAGGCTGCAGATGAAGCGGAACCGGGTAATGAATTCCGCATCCAATTTCGTTCTGAATCAGCGCGCTGCGTATCGCATCGCGCCTGGTGCTCCGAACGACAAACAGATGAAAGCACGATTCGAAGCCTTGAGGCTCGGGAATCGGGCATACGCCCAACGGCGCCAACATCTCACGATAGACAGTGGCAATAGTTCGCCGACGGCTGTTCCATTCATCGAGTTTCTCGAGTTTTGCGCGCACCACTGCGGCTTGAAGTGAATCGAGCCGCGAATTGTATCCGCACAACTCGTGCGCATAATGCGATAGCCGGCCGTGATTGCCCAGGAGCGAAATGCGCTGTGCAAGCTCTTCATCGTCAGTTGCTACAGCACCGCCATCGCCCCACGCGCCCAGGTTCTTCCCGGGGTAGAAGCTGAAGCATCCGGCATTTCCGATCGTTCCCGCTTTGGCCCATCCGTCCCGCATCCGCACACGCGCTCCATGAGCCTGGCATGCATCTTCGACGATCTTCAGATCGAACTCGTCGGCCAGGTCTTTCAGTTCGGCCATCGGGGCCGGCAAACCATACAGATGAACCGGTACGATGGCCTTGATCGCCTTGCGCTTTACGGGCGAACACGCCTTTAACATTTGCCGCAGTGCGGGCACGCTCATGTTGCAGGTTTCCGGGTCTATATCGACGAAGACCGGCTTCGCGCCGGTTTGCACGATTGCCGCAGCGGTCGCGATGAAGGTCATGGGAACGGTAATTACTTCATCACCACGTCCGATGCCGAGTGCAAGCAGGGACAGGCGCAGCGCGTCGGTTCCATTTGCAAGGCCGACTACCCGCTTGACGCCCAGGAATCTGGCAAATTCCTGCTCGAATTTTTCAACTTGCTCGCCTCCGACGTATGACGTATTCGAATGAATCTGTTCGAGCTCAAGTCTCATTCGTTCGGCGATTTCCCGGTTCTGTGACGCCAGATCAATAAAGGCTATGCGCATTTCGACTTTCCTTGTTCCGCCGAACTCACGCTCAGCCGCTGGCGTGCCGGATTCCCGGCGACGGTCGCTCCGGGTGGCACGTCGTGTATGACTAGCGCTCCCGCACCGACGAGGGCGCCGGCGCCAATTTCCACCCCGCACATCACAATTGCTCCGCTCCCAATCGACGCTCCCTTCCGGATGACCGTCGTCTCCATCTTCCAATCGGATTCGACTTGCGGAACCCCGTCGACCGCCGTCGCCCGCGGGTAGCGATCATTGATGAAGATTACGCCATGCCCGATGAATACCTCGTCCTCTATCGTCACACCGGAACAGATAAATGTATGACTGGATATTTTGCAGCGCTGGCCGATATTCGCATCTCGTTGAATCTCAACGAACGCACCGAGCCGGGTGTCATCGCCAATCACGCAGCCGTAAAGATTGACGAACGGCGAGAGTCGCACGCGCTCACCGAGCCGAACATCATCGGCGACACTCGACATCTGCGGTATGGATCGGTCGGCACGAGTGGCGTTCATCGCACTGCGCTCCCCAGCGGCACCATAAGGCCCCCTCTGCGCAACGACCAATTAGCGGCCTCGAGGACGCTCACCACCCGCAGGCCGTTTACCCCATCGGTGTCCGGCGTCGTTCCGTTACGAATGCAGTTTACGAAGTGGTCGCATTCATTGCGTAGCGGTTCCTTTTCTTCGATCCGGGGAATCTTGATGTCGCCGTATCGATATGAGAATTGGAATTCTCCGAAAGTGTCGTAATACTTCTGCGCGGTAACGCCCTTGTCGTAGATGCGAATTTTTTCTTGCGGTGCCATATCGTCGTAAACCAGCATCTTGCGCGACCCGACTACTGTGGTGCGTCGAATTTTGTCCGGGTCCAGCCAACTGACATGGACAAACGCAATGATGTTTCGCTCGAAGCGCAGCGTCAGCATCGCGACGTCCTCGACCCCGTTGCCATAATGACTCTCGCCCTGGCAACTTACCGCCTCGGGCATGCGCCCGCCCATCAGGTTCAAAATGATCGAAATGTCGTGGGTGGCGAGATCCCACGTGACGTTGACGTCACGCTGAAAGAGGCCGAGATTCGCGCGGACGGAACTGACATAGAATACATCACCCAGCTCCCCGGAGGCGATCACCTCGCGCATTTTCTGAACTGGCGCGCTGTATTCGAAGGTATGCCCGACCATCAGCGTCTTCTTATGCGTAAGCGCGAGCTGGATCAGCTCCTGGGCCTCTTGCGACGACGTCGCCAGCGGCTTTTCCACCAGCACGGACTTACCTGCTTCGAGTGCGCGACGCGCCATCGCATAATGTGTGCTGACCGGAGTCGCTACCACGATGCCTTCGATATCGGGATCGCTGAGCAGGTCTTCGTACCGGCTCGTAGTCTCCAGATCGGAATAAAGCTGGCTGAGATGCTTGCGCCGTCCCTCATCCAGATCGCAGGCAACGACGCGGGAGGCATATTGACCCTGCTGGAAATTTCGCACCCAATTCGGGCCCCAATAACCAAGTCCAACAACGCCAACGCCGCGCAGTGCCCTGCCCGCTTCCGGAGCGACGCCATTACTATGACCGTTGGTGAATACCTTGTTACCATTGCCACCGATCGCGGCAACACTGCTCAATTCGTTCATTTACTGATTGCTCTCCTGAGGGGGATGGAAGTCGGATGGTCGTGCATTGAGAAGAACGCCCGCAACGGTTCGGTTGGCGGAACGCATGGCCGCGGTCGTCGTCGCCAATTCGTGCCGCAGAGTGTGTCCGTAGCGCAGCACCAGCATGATTGGATCAGCCGGCCGCACCAGCGGCAGCATTCGCGGATCGAGCCGCGTGACCCCCAGATCGATCACCACGGCGGGAAATGAACAGAGAACCGTTTCGAGTTCCGCGAGCGCAATATCGCGCTCGCTTTCGTCGCACTCCGCGGCAATCGTCGCCAGCGTCAGCCGCGAATGTTCAGTGGTTAGAAGTTGCAGCGAGCGGCCCACACCGATCTCCGCGGTCCGCCGCTTGCCCGCACTGAGGACTCGCTCAAGGCTCGGAGCGCGAACGTTGGCATCGACCAGGAGCGTTCGCACGCACAGACGCTGGCTCAAGTCGAATGCGAGGGCGGTCGCAATTGACGATGCCCCATCGCCGGCCCGGCATCCTGCTATGGCTACGCGGCAGGAACGCTCGACCACCGCGCGCGGCGCGATTCGTTCGGACAACTGGCGAATTGCATATTGTGTGGCTATCGCTTCGGCGATATTCTGCGCAGCCGGCACTCCAGGCGCCACCGGAATAGCCGACGCCTCCAATAGCGTGATCGTGTCTGCGTGTGGGACAATAGCCCTCGGCCAGGAGGTAAGCCGTTGCCTCTTCTCAACGATCGTTGTGCGAGGGGATTCCTGAAGCCCGGCTCGTTCGGCGTTAAGCACATTTCCGTTAAGCGCGTCATAGTATTTGCTCATCGCCACTCTCCAGACCCGGTGCCGATGGCTGATACACAGCAGTTTAAGCGTTTACTCATTCCGTTCAGGCGCTCTGATCCACCACGCCGATAATCGACAGTCCGCTGGCGGATTTCACGGCGCCGGATGAGAAGATTCTCGGATCGCGCTCCTCCTCCCAACACGCGGCGGCCAATCCGAAAACGCCGGCCATCAGCAGGCCGATAAACAAGTTAAGCGGAACATTCGGCGACTCCGGCTGTAATGGAGCATTCGGCGGTTGCGCCACGCTCACGTTCATAAGCTTGTTATTATTGAGCGCCTCAGAAGTCCGCGCTTCCTCGGTCTTCTGAACATAGATTGCATACGCACTCTGATCTGTGTTCACCTGTCGCTGCAAGTGCCGAAGATCCACGCCATTGGAGATGAGCGTGGCCAGTTGCTGCTGCGCGGCCGCGACATCCCCTGCGTATTGCGCACGCCTTGCTTTCTGCGCTGCAACGTCTCCGGCGGCCTGCATCATAGCTGTTTGAATCGTGGTCCAGACCGGGTTCGAGTCGATAGTTTCTTCATTGACTTCGAGATGATTTTCGCTGTCGAGTATGCTTTCTTCGGAGGCCAGCTTCGCATCGATCTCCCTGATTCGCTGGCTATTGGGCTGATATCGACTTAATAGTTCGGCTTTTTCCGCCCGCAATTGCATCACCTGCGGCTTCAATTGCTGGAGCGCCATATTCTGCTCAGAACGGCTCTCCTTTTCGATTCGCTCTGGCGTGGAGTGCAATTCGGAGGCAAATATCGCCAACTGCTCGTCAGTTCCGGATATATTCGCTTCCTCGGCGGTCGCCTTGCTCTCTAGTTCCGAGATGCGCGCAATCATCGAGCGCTTTTGTTCGTCAAGGTCGCCGATGCCGGTCTTGAGCTGATAGTCACGGAGCTCATCGTCGGATTTATCCAGCCGGCTCTTGAGAATTGACGCTTGTTCCTCGAAGAACTGCTGCGCTTCCGGATCATGCGAAAGATACGCATGAAACTCCAGGTACTTGCTCATCAGACGGACCAGGAGGGTCTTGGTCCATACACGGTCCGACGAATGAAACTCAACTTCGATGATGTTGGACCGCTTAATCACGGATGCGCTGAGATGCCGGGTGATGTCGGAGGCCCAGGCTTCTCTCGGACTCTGATGCGGAACGGCGTGCAGCGCTCGGTATCCCGTGACGGGCAATTTCATTACGCCCTTGATCAGCCCCAGAGCCATTTCTGGCTTGCGGGTAAACGCTGGGGGAACCGGCATGTCGGCCACTACCTCTTTGACCAGGTACAGGCTGGTGATAAGTTCTCTCTCCGAGTTCAAATCCTGTTCACTCACCGGATTGGTGATGGCCGACGGGCTTTGCTGGGAGTTGCCCTGCATCCCGGGCGACACCAGGAGCTGCGCGCGGTTGTCCTGCACCAGTACCTGACAGGTCGAAGCGTACACCGGTGGCCAGATCAGCGTGCCCACGACGACCAGCCCAAATATAATCATGGCCGACCCGAGCGCTGTCCGCCGGCGGCGATATACGAGATCGATCCATTCGCCGTATGAGGCGGGTATCATAGTCAATTGCATTTCTTTATTACCTTGATATGCGGCCTTGCTACATCGGCATATTGAGGTACGGCTCTATCGGTATGACGTTCTTGATGTACTGCTTTACGAAGAGATCGATATTGGCAATTCTGCTGCGCGGTACGACGACCACATCCTGCGACATCAATGCGACGTCGTCGCCGGCGCCCGGATTTTTTAAGGCCATCGCAAGACGGACTTCCGATCCTTGCGCCTCGCCGCACGCGTCGTGTCGAATGAGCACTGTGTGGTTGGGCGCCGAATTGTCGGTGGTTCCACCGGCAAGGGCCACCGCCTGCACTACGGTCATTCCGGGCTGCAGCGGAAATGCCCCCGGTTTGATTACTTCGCCCTCTACATAGACCCGTCGGCCCGGCATGTTATGGACGTGGACGACCGCACCGGGATTGCGCAATTCTTTCTGATAGGCCTGGTCAATTGCGGAAGCCAATTGGTCCGGCGTCAGACCCGCGGCGTGCAATTGACCGACGAGGCGCAGCGCGATTTTTCCTTCAGGATCCACCGTAACGCTGTCGTTAAATTCCGAGTTGAGGTAGAATTCGATGTTCAATTGGTCGCCTTGCTGGATCAGGTAGCTAGAGTCCTGGCTGGCGCTTTCGTGAATCTTGTAGAGAGCTTCGCACTGCTCGGGCGATATCGCCGGCGGTGCCTCGAATTCCGTTTTTTCAATCGGGTCTTGAGTCTTGCTCGAACACGAGTTCACACTCGCCATTACTAGCGACACGCAGATTACGAAGATTGCGTGAGTCGATAGAGATACGATGCGCGCGCGTTTGAGCCTCATTGTGAATTTCCTCGATTCCCGCCCCGCAGCCGCTGAATTCCAGGGAGGATATAATTGCCCTCGCTATGCTCGCGCCGACTCCTGCGTTTCTGCTGACTCGATTGTACTTCGTTGGGAAAGACAGCAACGCGCGTGCCACGCGGATAGTGGCCATAGTTGCTGAGGTTTTCAGGCTTATGGGCGGAGGAGATAGCGTACCGTGAAATGATTGCAGGCGGCGGGAGTCAGCGCCGTCTGAAATGGGATTCGACTCGGCTTTGATGCGGCCGGCGAATACGATTGAACTAAATTTGCCAGGCAGTTCTTAGGGAATTGATGTTACTGAAAGAACCATCTCTGACAACTCGATGATGCCGCCGAACCCCGATTTATGTCGAGAACTTCGAGGCGTTACAATCGCCGGGTAATCGCGACGATCATGAAACCATGCGCGTCGCTTCAGAAGTTTGAGCTGAACCAGGGATGGGTCGCGAGGTAGCCTTGAACTTGCGAGATATAGTTCAGCGCACCCGCATCATACCAGCCACCAGAGTACCACCAGCCGACGCAGCCCCACATCATCTGAGCGGAAGTCCCATCGGGATATGGAGGATACCCGGCCGCGGGCGTGCGCGACTGAAGGTAGCTGACCGCGCCCTCGAAGCACGCCCGTTGTTGAGCTAGTTTGTAGTCGGCATTGAAGGGCGTACTTCGGTAAGAATAGCAGTTGGGGTCCGTAACGTCCGCGCTGACTTGCGTGGCCGCCACCGCCGCGCAGGTTGACGGATAATCCCGCGACTTGATTTGCAGGATGCCGATGCTCGTACCGTTTCCGATATCGCCAACGGCGGACTGTCTCCAATGGCTTTCGTTGACCGCCGTGGCTCGCGTTACGTTCTCGTCAAAGCCCCATTTGCATGAGGCCCATTTGAGCACTGCGTCGGTCGAGCCCGTGAATTGGCCGTCCGCACGTTGGAGGAAACTACCCGGAGCGCCGCCTTCGCCCGCGGAAACTGTGGATTTGTAGGCGGTCAGGAATGACGACGAAGGCATTGTGCCGTTTGCCGATGCATTACGTGGCCGTGGTTCGAACGTGTCGTTTGCCACCGCAGCCGCACACGTCGCGTCCGAGGGCAACGCGCTTCCCTTGGGTAAGAGTTCGAAAGTACGCCCGCTTGGCACGGTCGGCGAGGGCGTCAGAATCGGGGTCGGGAGTAAGGTATTAACGACGAACAAAAAGATCCCGGTGATGGCAAGCTTGCGGATCCGTTTATGGAATGATGGGTTCGTCCCCGCCAACATCGAATTTTTACGTTCATGCAACCGACGATGGCAATTAAACCTAATCAGCGTTGGCAGAATCGTTTACCAGATAATCGACCTTAATGACCATTCATCATGATCGGGCATGAAGGTCATAAGCATCGGACGACTTATGAAGAATATCTAAAACAGCAGAGCAGACAGACCGAGGCTTACGGCTCGCGACAAGTAGCCGTTTGGAGCGAGGTCTGGATTCTCTTCAGACTTCGTCCCATCCTTCGACACTTGCTCTCAAGGATTTGACCTTCCAAATCGTATCCATAGTCATGATGTACTCACGACACTGCTCGCTGTTGCCGCCTCGATCAGCACCAGTACTATCAATAATCGACTGACCTTCCGGCTCGTACAATAAATTCCCCAGGGTAATATCCCACCGCCGCTACTAATGCCACCATCGACGCCCGCCCGGGAAATCCTAAAATGCAAACGACGACCAGCCCCATAATCGCGGCCGCGACCCATACGGTACGCGAGACCGCGCCGCGTGCTTTCCCGAACTCTTGCGGAGGTTGCGACCACTCATTCCACGACTGGCCGCTATGGGAGTCTCGAGCAAATAGCTGAATCTTCGGTTGCATATGCGCTTCAAGCCATTCAGCAACTTCGATGCCAGACGTTTCCGATGCAATCCGGGCATTTTTAGCACTTTCTTGGAATTCGCTCCGGCGTCGGGTAAAACTTGCACTCTGGGCGCTTTCGAGCACCTCGAACGAATATCGAACACCAAGCCGACCTCAAGCAATCTCTCCACAATTCGCGCGAACCCTACGACGCGGGCTTTCCCTGCGTCGGCCGGGTACTTTCTTCACGATGCGTACTGACGGCAAGGCGTCGCCACCCCTCGATTCCCCCTGTTCGGCGCCTCGCACGGGGCTGCCGCACCGATATTTCTGGCGCATTCACTCGCGGATTGTTCAACCATTCTCTGCAGGGGGCGAATGGGCCGCGCGGACTTTCCTTCCTCATTCTTCGTTGGCCGTCGTCTTGCTAGCTAAACTACTAGGCAATCCCGATTCAAAATTTTCCGCGACACTCGCGGTTTGGACTCTCTTGCTCCAGCGGGCGCGGCTGACCGAATGATCTCCCCCCACAACGACTGGTCAGTCCCGCGCCCGCTCGGGGCATCCCAATCGTCAGTGTTGCCAGCCAACGCTGATCATTGCGAGCGACACATCACTCATGAACATCCATCTCGTCGGACATGCCTGCGTTGTGGTCGAGACCTTCGGTACGTCGATCCTGATGGACCCCTGGTTTTCGGGCAAAATATTTAATGATTCATGGACGTTACGTCCGGAGCCTGAGTTTGATACGTCGCTCCTGGACAAGATTGATTACCTATGGCTCTCACATGAGCATCCGGACCATTGTCATTTTCCGACGCTGAGTTCATTTCCCGCATCGTTCAAACAGCGCGTAACTTTACTCTTTCAGGAACGCGATCACGAAAAGATGATCGCGGCGTTCAAGAGTCTGGGATATCAGAACTTTCAGCTGCTTCCCCACAGAATAATTGTTCCACTTGCGGCTTCATCGGGTTACCCCGGTACGGCGAAAGTCTATTGTTACCACGCCGGGCTGATGGATTCGGCTCTCGCTGTGATCGATGACGACAACGTTGTCTTTAACGCCAATGATGCCCGCATCAGTACCGCCGAATGCCAGATCATTCGCCGGGATTTGCGCAGCGTCGACGTCTTGATGAGCCAGTTCTCGCTTGCCGCCTATGCCGGCTTTGACCCTCCTGAACCTCATCTGTCAGCTCGCGCCGCACAGATTCTCAGTAACCTTTCAATAGTACATAATGAACTGAAGGTTAAGGCCACGATTCCGTTCGCAAGCTTCATCTATTTTTCCAGCGACGACAACAAGTACGTCAACCGGTTTGCGAATACGGCTCAAGATGTCTATGACCATCTGACCCGCGAACAGCGGAACTGCGTTATCCTCTATCCCGGCGATACCTATCAAGTCGGCACTCCGCACGATTCTTCACTGGCACTGCGGCGCTTCAACGCTCTCCCTACCCTCGACGAGTTGTCCTACACTCCAACACCGCAAAAACGTCTCGAGGAGATCTTCGACGCATATCACGCCATGGCCGCGCAGTTACACGACCATTATCCGAAAATACTGCTCTCGCTGCTGGGACCGATTACTATTTGCATCCCCGACCTGGATAAGACTATAAGATTCCGGCTTGCTACTGGCCTCGTAGAAGAAATATCCGTCGCTACTCCACCGGATCTGGTGATTAATTCGCAGCCCCTATGGTTCGGCTTCAAGTTCCCATTTGGCATGCAAACCCTGGGCGTTTCTGCGCGCTTCAAACTGCTGCGGAATTTCCGCAGCTGGAAGCTGCATCGCCTTCTCTTCTCGATGAATAATGGGGGCGTCTACCTGAAGCCGAAGTACCTGTTCACACCGCAATTCGTCGCTTATCTACGGTCTCGACTCCCTGGCGGCTTGACCCAGGCGCTTCACTATTATCGCACTTCGCTCTAACGACTGCCGGATTCCGCGGCCTGAATTTCTTCCGCGCCTGATTGCGCTCCGCTCTCTTCCCCGCGCGCTACGCTCAAGGCACGCGCGGCACGCCGCCAAAACAAGTTCTCCGGATGACGCCGCACCATCCGGTTAACCACGGCATCGCCTTTCCAGCTAATAAATGGCTTTATCAGCGGATTGAAAACCACTTGTTCTGTGCATGGCTGAATTTCCAGTCCCATGCTGGTCTTGTAGTATTCCAGCCCCTTGCCCACGGCGAGCGCTTTCGGGCCGTGCGAGATAAAACCGACTTCGGGGCAGGCAAACTTGGTCTTCATTACTGTGAATAAGAGCGCATTGTTCGGATAAAACTTGAGCAGATCCGACGCGCTCTTCTGCAAGTGTATGTAGTAGCAATCCTCCACCAGCATCGCGACCATAAACGTCGCCAACCGATCCTCCACAAACGCCCCCCACGCCTCGAAGTCCGCAAGGTGGCTGGCATTGGTACAGAATAGCCGCCACTCCTCGATACTTCTATTGGGTTTCTTACCCATCTGTCGCAGCGTCGTTTCTTCCGTCAGCGCGTATCCATGTTCCGCAAGATATTCAAAACTTATCTGCTCGATCCGGCAGCGCGCGAGCCCTCTTCGGGTGCGGCTGCGAACGTTCTGTGAAAGCGATGCAAAGTCGTAGTTGCGGTCGTGGCAGACAAACATTCCGCCGGGTGCGCCCTCGGCGTCAGGCCGCATTGGATACCTCAGTGCCAACGCCGGGCCGAGCATCAAAACCTTCGCAATCTCGGCCGGAGCCGGAGCTACGAAACGATGGATCGGCAGGCTCCGGTACATAAACGGCTGCGGATTATACCAATAGCAACTCTCCGTACGGATAACGCGATTGCCAATCGAGGTGAAAAACTTTGCGATTCCAGCGGCATCCATAGAGGTCCTTTTCATTGCCAAATGCGACACGGCGCATTTCGATGCGGACTAATTCGCGATCCAGACCGCACACGATCTGCAGGTGGTTGCAACTGCGCTCTCGCTCATTCCGTGCTCGCTGGCTGGATGCTGTAAGCCCCGTGAAAGCGCAGGTTATTCCTCAGACGAACACGATCCAACCATGACCAGCGGATAACCGATCACCCAGCTGTCAGAAATGGCGCATCGCGTCAGTCGCAACGATGCGCGGTTCGCGCCGAGTTCGACCTTGATCCGCCCGTGCGGAACAACGCCCATCGCGATCCTCTCGAGAAGATTCCTCCAATGTAGGGCAGCAATAATCAGACCAGAGTCTTTCAGGAGCGCACTATCGATTGCGCTTGAGATTACTGGCGTGCAACGTTTTTGGCGGTTATTACTCTGAACATTTTACGCGCGCTGTCTCACCATCTGAAGGTCACGCTATAGCTCACGGCCATTCAATGAGGTTCATGATTTCGCTCAGCTTCACTCGCGCTCTTCGTCTGCCGCGCAGGCGATTCTTCACGCGCACACACCTCGTGGGCTCTCGGCAGAATAACGGTGCAGATCGTGCCGTGGACAACCTGCGGATCGACCACGATATGTCCTCCACTCAGTTCGATCGCCCGCCGCGCGAACGGCAGACCAAGTCCTCTCCCGGTGGTCTTGGTCGTATAGTACAGGTCAAACACGCGCAGCATCTGTTCGCCGGCGATTCCTGACCCCTGATCAGCGACTCTGATTTCGATGTCGGATCCTTCCACCGTGGTGGTCAGCGTCAGCATTCCGCCATCGGGCATCGCCTGTTCAGCGTTGGCCACCACGTTAGTCAACGCAATCAAGACCATTTCCCGGTCGGCATGAACGAGCGGCAGGTGTGAGTCGAGTTTGTATTCGACTTTTATTCGGGTACTGGCAATTTGCTCGCCTACCTCCTTCAGCAGATCGTTCATATTGAAGTCGATCGGATTCAGTGCCCCCGGCAGGACATACCACAGCAGCGCTTCAAGAGCCTTGTCCAGACGCCTGATGTCCTGCTGCAGTTTGTCGAGATGTCGCTCGCCGTCCTGGCTCACTTCGGGTCTGAGCAGTTCCACTCGCATCGCCATGCCATTTAGCGGGTTGCGCAACTGATGAGCCAATCCTGAAATGAAGGCTCCCAGACCACCGGGCGAGGATTCGAGTTGGGCTACTGGATGTATATTTTTTAGCATGATCGATTCTCGTGCCGACTTCTCGGTCCTCGATCGCGATGCAACGCATCGTGACGACAATTGCTGAACAGTATCCTTAACTGGTATTTCGCGATAGCGGAGTGTTCTCCCGCGTGTTCATTTCCCTTTGCGCACCGCCGCCTGTGGTCGCTCCAGGTTTTCCGGACGATCGGATGCGAAGCGTTCGAGCTTGTTGTACAGTGTCTTCACGCTCACGCCGAGAAGTTCCGCCACCCGCGTCTTGTTGCCACCCGTGAATTCAATGGTGCGCGCGATCAGTTCCCGCTCCACGTCTTCGAATGATGAACCGAGCGGCACCTTTATAAAGCTTGAGGCGCCATTTCCGCCAACCCGGAAGGCTTCCGGCAAATCAACCTTGCGAATGATCCGGCCATCGCAAACAATCAGTGCGCGCTCAATCACGTTACGCAATTGGCGCACATTGCCGGGCCACGGATGCGACTGCAATGCCATCATGCAGTCATCGTCGACACCGACTACATCCCGATGATTTTGGGCCGCGTAATGCTGCACAAACATCTGGACCAGTTGCGGCAGGTCCTCGGCCCGCTCGCGCAGCGGCGGCAGGTTAATCGTGAACACGTTCAAGCGGTAGTATAAATCGGCGCGCAGGGTCCCCTCACGCACTGCCCGCTCGATATCCTGGTTGGACGCGGCCAATACTCTGACGTCCAGCGGAATTTCAGCCGTGCCACCTACCCGGCGCACCCGACCCTCTTCGATCACCCGCAACAACTTGGACTGCAGCTCGAACTTCATCTCCACCAGTTCGTCGAGCAGCAGGGTCCCGCCATTCGCGACCTCGAAGCATCCTTCCCGCCGGCGGTCCGCTCCGGTAAATGACCCGCGCTCGTGCCCGAACAGCTCACTCTCCATGAGCGTCTCCGGGATTGCGGCGCAGTTCACCGGCACGTATGGACCACTGCGCCGGGGTGAGAGTTCGTGGATTGTCCGCGCGACCAATTCCTTGCCCGTGCCGCTTTCGCCAGTAATCACCACCGATGCCGAGGACGGCGCTAGTCGCTCGATTGTCGCAATCACGCGGCGCATCGCCAGCGACCGCCCGAACAGCGGCCCCAGCTCTCCCACCTCGGCTAGTCTGCGGCGCAAGACGGAGTTTTCCTCGCGTACCGTCATGTGGTCGGCGATATTCTTAAGCATCTGCCGCAGATGCACCGGGTCCACCGGTTTGCGCAAATAATCCAGCGCGCCCAGCTTCAACGCATCGACTGCGTCGGGAATCTCTCCTCGCCCGGAAATCATGATGACCGGCAGCTGGATGCCCAGCTCGCGAATCTCCCGCAATAATTCGAGCCCATCTTTGCGCGGCATCTTGAGGTCTGACACAAGGATGTGCGGATTGAAGGTGCCGATCAGGTCAAGCGCACGGATTCCATCTTCCGCGATCTCTCCGCGATAGCCCCACGCCGTGATCGATTCGCGCCACTCCTCGTGCGTGTTAACGTCGTCCTCGGCGATCAATACTCTAATTTCGTTCGCCATAAAGCGCGCTTTTCTCCGATATCAGGCTTAAGAACCCGAGCGATCATCCAGTTGAGAAGATTTGGATCGGGCCTACCCTGTGCCGACTTCCATCCATGAAGAATCTAATAAGCTCTACAATGGCATGGTTTCGTAAACATACGGGTAAAAGGCTAGACCGGTAAACCGTGCATTAGACCAGAAGCGCGTTATTTGTGCTGCAAGGAACATTATAAAACTTCAAAGCCACCTCGGTCGGCCGGGCTGCGGCCCCTGCACCGGACACGCCGCTTGGCTTTGCACCGGTTTATCCGATCACATCTCGAAAACTTTGCCGTGTCCGAGAACCGTAACCGCCATCCGGACGTGCAGGCGACCGGCAGCGTGCACTCACTGATGTGCTTTGAGATCGCCAGACCGCCTACGCTGATCGACCGCCGCAATGCCTAAATTTCACGATCCACGATAATCGCGCACTTCGCGCACAATCGCTCGTACGGTGAAATTCGATTGAACTCAAGCTCTTTTCACCGAATGTTACAGATGGCACGTGAACTGCTCCTGTTGAGGGAGAATTGGAAAATGCTCACTTATTTGTCCAGCGCACAAACTGACACCCCGGTAGAAAAACTCTTGGAAATATCCTGACTGCCTGCTTTGCAACCGAAGATTAAAGTACTCATGCTCCACTGCGGTTTTGACCCGGCAACAATGAAATCGAGACCATCGATCTGGCTGACCCTGCTGGGATTACTACTGACCTCGTTTGCGCTTGTGACGCCAGCGTTCGCCGTTAATTCGATGGGCCAATGGTCGGCGGATTCACCGTGGCCGACGGTCGGCGTGTCTCTTGCCGTGCTTCCCGATGGCCGCATCTCAACTTGGGGCGAGGATATACCCGCGCCGGGTACGACCGCCTTCAACACGTTCATAGTTACGATCCCCAGCGGCAGCACCGATACCAGCGCTGTCCAGACGCTGGTCATTAACGACGATATGTTTTGCGGCGGCTTTACCTTTCTCCCCGACGGCCGTCTCATCGTCGTCGGCGGCGGGGATCAGCCGGCTCCCACCAACGGTACTGGCCGCGCCACTACCGACATTTTGGATCCCGCCACCAGCATCTGGTCCTCGGGACCAGCTATGAGTGGCGCACGCTGGTATCCGACGGCTACCGTGTTGCCCAGCGGGGACGTTCTCGCACTGCTCGGCAGTATCGACATGAACTTCACGACCAATGAGACTCCGGACGTGATCATCAACGACGCAACCGCGATACGCAGTCTAACAGGAGTCTCGACCGCTACACTCTACTATAACTATCCGCGGGCCTTCGTCGCGCCCAACGGCGAGGTCTTCCTTTCGGGGATGGAACAGACCACGCGCTATCTCGACACGTCCGGCGCGGGGGCGTACACCACCGTCGCATCGAGCATTTTCGGCACGCGCGCCTATGGCTCGGCGGTCATGTACGACGTCGGCAAAGTGCTAATCGTCGGCGGCGCCACTTCCGATGGGGTCGCCACTCCGACCAACACCGCGGAAGTAATCGATCTGAACGCGCAGACTCCCGCATGGCGCAACGTCGGCCCAATGGCTTACGCGCGGCGCTATTTGAACGCCACCCTGATGGCCGACGGCAAGGTGTTGATTACCGGTGGCAATTCGAACTCGGCCAGCCAGGGATGCGCTGAGGCTGTGCTTCCCGCGGAGATTTGGGATCCGGCGACTGAAAGATTTACTACCGTCGCCAGTATGCCGCATTATCGCGTTTACCATTCTTCCGCAGTATTGCTTCCCGACGGACGCGTGCTCTCCGCCGGCACCACCGCCGCGAACGGGACTTGCGGAGGCATCGACTACAAGGACGCCGATTTCTACTCTCCGCCGTACCTTTTCAATGGCACCCAGCCAACCATCTCGTCCGCACCGAAAACCATCAACTACGGTGCCCAGTTCAGCATTGGTACGCCGAACGCCTCCGCTATCACCAATGTAAACTTGATCGCCCTCGGCGCCGCCACGCACCATTTCAATTTCAATCAGCGCATCAGCCGCCTCACCTTCACCAAAGCCACCAACTCACTGAATGTGATCGCACCGACCAGCTCCAGTCTCGCTCCACCGGGCGACTATATGCTGTTCATACTCAATTCCGCGGGCGTTCCGTCGGTCGCGAGTATCGTGCAGGTCAGCGGGGGCGCGTCACCCGCGGTTCAAATCACGGCGCCGCTTAACGGAGCAACCGTCTCCGGAAATGTTGCTGTCGCGACCAATGTGGCTTCTTCCGTTACCTGGGTCAATTACTATATCGATGGCAATTACTACTCTTCATCGCCGCCAACTTCCTTTTCATGGAATTCGGCCTCAGTACCCTTTGGTCCTCATTCCATCACAGCCAGGGCCTTTTCCAGCGGCGACGTGCAGATCGGCAGCGACGCGGTCACGGTGAACGTCACCAGCGGTGCGCCCACACCGACGCCCACCTCCACGCCCGCGGCGACGCCCACACCGACACCAACTCCGAAGCCGACCCCAACGCCTACCCGCACCGCGTCGCCAACCCCGACGACGACGCCCACACCTTCATCGGCAATAGCGATAACTGCTCCGGGTGCCGGGGCCAGCGTCTCCGGTAACGTGACCATTACCACCCAGGTTTCATCGTCGGTGTCCTGGATCAACGTCTATATCGATGGCAATTACTTTGCCTCGTCGCCCCCGTACACCTTCACCTGGAATTCCACGACGGTTCCGAATGGGTCACATACTATCTCGGCCTCCGCCTACAACAGTAGCGGCGGAAAGATAGGTAGCGCCGCGGTTTCCGTGAACGTCACCAACGGCTCCTCCACGCCAACCCCGACGGCGACGCCCACACCTTCATCCGTAGTAGCGATAACCGCTCCAGCCGGCGGCGCCAGCGTCTCCGGCACCGTGACCATTGCCACCCAGTTCGCTTCGTCGGTGACCTGGATCAATGTTTATATCGATGGCAACTACTTTGCCTCTTCACCTCCAAGCACTTTCACCTGGAATTCCACGACCGTTCCCAATGGGTCACATACCATCTCCGCCACTGCCTTCAACAGTAGCGACGCAAAGATAGGCAGTGCCTCAGTCTCCGTATCAGTAACAAATTGAAATGTGGAATATAGCCAGATCGCCATACGTGTCCGCCATGATATCGACCCGCACACCTCCACGAAGTGCCCTCCATAGACGGAGACTTCTCGTACTGGCGTCCGTTAGCGGTCTGATTGTCCTGACCGCACTGCTGATGCCCATCGACACGGAAGCTCAGTCGCCCGGCACATTCATTCCCGGCGGCAGCATGCCATTCGCCAGCCGCAGCGCGGCCTCCGCACTGTTGCCGACCAATACCGTGCTTGCGATGGGTGGGCTGGATGCCGGCCGGACCCTGACTTCCATGGTCGCGTACAATTCCAGCCTTAACACTTTCACCACCGTCGGCAATGCCGACGCGCCCTACGATACGCTGGTGGTCCTCAACAACGGCAAAGTTTTGCTGCTGGGACGCGGCAAGACCGTCTCGATGAGTCCGGACAGCAATGTGCAGACCTCCGCCGAGATCTTCGATCCGGCCAGCGGAAGCTTCACCACCACGGGGCCGCTGCTCGAAGGCCTCAGCTCGGCGGCCGCCGTGCGGCTATCCGACGGGCGGGTGTTGATTGCCGGCGGAAGAATTTATAACGAGTCGGGGGAACCCACCGCGACCGCTGAATTATACAATCCGGCCTCCGGCACTTTCGCCTTCACCGGTAGCATGGCAACTCCGCGCTACAACCACACCGCGACGCTGCTGCGCGATGGCGAGGTGCTAGTCGCTGGCGGTACCGCTTCAAGCGTGACCGGAACGCCGATTGCGAGTGCCGAGTTGTATGATCCGATCGGCGGAACGTTCGCTCCGATCGGCGCCATGAGTGCCGCGCATGCAAACCATACTGCGACCCTCCTGGCTGACGGCAGAGTATTGATAGCGGGCGGTGCCGTTCTGCCCCGCAACTCGAAGAACAGCGTCACCGCGGTCGCCGACATCTACGACCCCTCGACCGAAACATTTTCGGCCACCGGTCCGATGCTGACTCCTCGCGAATTTCACAGCGCTACGCGTCTTGACAATGGTGAAGTCTTGATCGCCGGCGGTGACAACGCTTTCAACGTCCTCGCCTCGACTGAAATTTACGACCCGGCCGCCGGCACTTTCAGCACCGCCGCGACCATGGTGTCGCCACGCGAACAGGCGATCGCCGCGCTGCTCAGTGACGGCGATGTCCTTGTGGCTGGAGGCTTGATCAGGTTCGCCGAGGGCGCCAATACCGCAACCGCCGAACTATTCGTACCATAGGCTATTCGCATGATGTTTCGCAATGTTCGATGTGGCTGGTGCGCAACGTGAACTGTGACGCTCTCATTTGAGGAAAGCTTCATGAAGTGGACCGATTTAACTGAAACCATCCCGAACATGATCGCGAACGGCCAGGCCACCACCGTTCTCAAGCTCGGAGTCGAGCGCGTTTACTCCAACCGCGTTGACCATCTGCTCCGCCGCGATCTTTACTTGCCGTGTAGCTACAACCCTGAACCACGGATACCCATCCGCATTCGGCAACTGCGCGCGGGCGATATCGCGCGCATCGCCGAACACATCCCCGAGCGGTTGGCGGGCATGAAGGAACTGCGCACCTGTTACCTCGCCGTAAACCAACAGGATGAAATTTGTTACATGCAGTGGCTCATCGATTCATCCCAGAACCACCTCCGTCCGCGCAGGATGGGCCTGGTCTTGCGTCCTGACGAGATGCTGCTCGAGTGGGCCTATACCTTCGAGAAATTCCGTGGGCTGGGCATCATGTCATACGCCATGGCGGAGCTGGCGGCGATGGCGGGAAAGCTCGGTGCCCGCTGGGCGCTGACTATCGTTGAACAGAGTAATGTTGCGTCGCTCAAAGGTTGCCGCAATGCCGGTTTTCGACCCTACAAATTGCGCGAGGAGCGCTGGCGCGCGATGCGTACCGTGCAAACCTACACCCTGCTTCCTGAGAACTCGAAATATTCATTTGAGACCTGATGCGGAAATGATTCGGATCGAAGGCAATGCGTCCGCTGACGACCTCCGCGCCAATGCGCGCCAGCGCCTGTCCGTCGAGCGCGGCGGTCGTGGCGGGTTTCCCCAAATGGCGCGAACCGCCATCGCGCGAGAGCGGTCGCACGCCCGACATCGCTCCACCGCCGCCACCGCGGTTCACGCCGCAGGCGCGGCGATTTGCCCTCAGCCGCAAACGCCATGCAGCCCGCGGAGCAAGGCCGGTTTCGGCTCAAGATTGTGCGGACGGCGCGGTGCTCGTACGATCCTCTCGGGACAAAAAGTTAACTCGGGACGCTGTTCTAACAACCAGACATCAGCGTTAGCCAACCTTTCGAAAAAGGAATTCTTCAACATCCTGCTGGAATAATTGCGCCTTCTCAATTCGTCGCGAAGCATGTGCTTTCGCCGGGCGAGATGGTCGTTCAATTTGTTCTAGAGGTAACATTTCGGTATCGCTGCCGAACGAATCGGAGTATGCTTGTATCTCCTACCGGTGCTGTTTATGAATCACGTGCCAAAGACCCAAATCGAAACCGACTTTCTGAAGCTGGGACGGCTTAAAATTTTCTCCTGGCTCAATCCGGTCGAACTCGGATTGTTGGGCAATGCCCTCGCGACTTTGAATTACCGGCGGCACGAGGTCATCTTCCGCGAATCCGAGGTCTCCAACTCCGCTCGTGTGCTGGTCGGGGGAATCGCGCGAATCACCTGCCTCAACGCCAGCAACGAGCGGATCACCGTCGCCTTTATCGCGCCCGGCCCGCTGCCTACGTTGCCTTCGCTACCGGTGACCCGGTTCGATTTCCGCTGCGAGGCCTTCAACGCTTGCCGGGTCGGCACGCTGGAATGGAAGAGGTTCGACAGCATCGCCGTGAACGGACGCGAGGTGGCTTTCAAAAAATTCCATCAGAACGATTTGAATTATTGGTATCGATTTGTTCGACGCACCTCCAGCGTGCTCAATCTCGACCTGCACGATCGCGTCGCGATCACGATGCTCGATCTGTGTGACGACTTTGGCATCGAAGATGCCTGCGGCACGCTGCTCACCGTCTCGTTCAGCCACAAGGACATCGCCAGCATCGTCGGCGCGTCGCGGCCGAGAGTCACTGAACATCTGGGCCGGATGGAACGGGACAAGCTGCTGATGCGCCAGGGACGACAGTTCATCGTGAGTACCGGGAAGCTGTCGAGTTCGCTGATGCAGGCGGCTTGATCGAGTAGCCGGGACCGTGAAAGTGGCCGGCAGTAACGCGCGCGCGTACCTGCCAGCGGCATGTAACGTCGCCGCGACCCGCAACTCGAGCTTTCCTGGCGCTGCCGGAGTTCCAATCGCCACAGCGGCGACTGAGTGCACCCGGCGAGCGCCGTATCGATCTTCGGGCGGCGGACATTAGCGATGAAAAGAAATTGCTCTTTTGCATATTTGTACCGTTAAAATC
>DAHVFB010000050.1 GCA_027317185.1 Deltaproteobacteria bacterium | reverse complement strand
GAGGAGCAGATTCTGCGCATGCGTTTCGGCATCGGGCAGAAAACCGATTACACCTTGGAAGAAGTTGGCAAGCAGTTCGCCGTCACCCGCGAGCGTATTCGGCAAATCGAAGCCAAGGCGTTGCGCAAACTGCGCCAGACCGGGCGTTCGCGCAACCTCGAAGGCTTCATAGAACAGGAATAGCTGGCACTCGCGAACTGCGGTCGCCGGTGCCGCTGCCCAATACTATCGATGCAGGGCGCTGCAAGTGATGTCTTATCTGCACTATTTCGCGCTGACGGCGGCTTGACCTCTGACGGACGAAATCGTTCGATAGCATAGCTTGAAAGACGAGCAGCATCGGGAGATCGCGTCAGACCGCGGGGTTGATCGAGCGGCTCGCGCCGCGTTTCCCGACCAGCCGCACACTCTATCGTCCACTCCCCCGAGCGGCGAAGATCGCGGGGATTACGACCTCGCGCGCAAAACCCATCGGATACATATCATCACCGCGTTGTTGATTCTGGCGTATACCACGATTACTGCCGTCCAGGCGTTTCTGTTGTGGGCTACCTACCGCGAGACGCGGCGCGCGTTCGTCGCCAGCGAAGAGCCCTACGTAAGCCTTGGAAATCGCAACGGCAGGGTCGCGGAATTCCGGCGCTCGGCCGACGGGAGTATCGCGATCGTAATTTATTTTTTCAACGCGGGGCGGACCCCGGCGCTCAATTTCGTCACGAATTTGTGGTCATCCTTGCCCGGCATCACGCACGAACACGAGCGCCATATCGAACGTTTCCGCGATCCTAACGGCGGCGTGATCCAGAATATGCCCGGCCCGGTGATGGCCGGCGAGGCCTCGCATCGGGCCTATCTGCCGCCGCGATGGACTCCGAAGCCCGAGGATTTCAAGGCCATCCAGACCGGCAAGCAGTTCTCGATTGGCGGCACTTTCGAGTATTGCGATCAGTTTGGCAACTATCGATGTGAAGGCTTTTGGGCGCGTTATCGGCCGCCGCCGATTAACGATTTTGTGCAGTTCGCCGCGCCGCCATGCTGGTTGCCGCCATCGACTCCGCCAGTTGCGAAAGTTATCGGCCAGAAGGTTCAGATGATTGCGATACCGCGCTGCGAACGGATCTCGAAGTAAGCATTCCTCAGCCTATTGGCGCAGATCGCTGGCGCAGTTCAGATCCAACACATAAGCCCGCCGTGCTGGTATCTACGAGCGGGCAGCCCTAAACTTCTGGATGCAGTGATAAATAATGGAATAGTTAATGTAGTTGGCGCCGGCCTGGCGGGCAGCGAGGCGGCGTTTCAGCTTGCCCGCCGCGGCGTACTTGTTCGATTGTTCGAAATGCGTCCGGTGCGCATGACCGAGGCGCATTCGACCGGGCTGTTCGGCGAACTGGTGTGTTCGAACTCGTTGCGCAACGCATCAGTCGAAACCGCGGTCGGAATCCTGAAAGAGGAGATGCGCCGGCTTGGTTCGATTGTGATCGCGACCGCCGATCGTACCCGGGTACCGGCCGGCGCGGCGCTGGCGGTCGATCGCGAGGAGTTCGCGCGCGGTTTGACCGAAGCGCTCAGTGCCGATCCGCTGATCGAGATTCGGCGTGAAGAAGTGACCACCATTCCGGCGGGACCGACCATCATTGCGAGCGGCCCCCTGACCAGCCCCTTGCTTTCGTCCGAACTGGCCCGGCTGATCGGCTCGCGCGATTTGTACTTTTATGACGCGATCGCGCCGATTGTCAGTGCCGAGTCGATCGACATGAACATCGCGTTTCGGGCCTCGCGCTATGGAAAGGGCGGCGACGATTATATCAACTGCCCGCTGGACGAGCCGCAGTACCTGGCGTTTGTCGCCGCCTTACTTGAAGCGGAAAAAGTTGCCGCGCATAACTTCGAGCGTATGATCTATTTCGAGGGCTGCATGCCGATCGAGGAGATGGCGCGGCGCGGCCCGCTGACTCTGGCGTTCGGACCGATGCGCCCGGTCGGTTTGATCGATCCGCGTACCGGACGGCGGCCGTTCGCGGTGGTGCAGCTTCGCCAGGACGACAGCCTCAGCCGGCTCTACAACCTGGTGGGTTTTCAAACCAAGATGATCTATCCGGAACAGCGCCGAGTGTTGCGGATGATTCCAGGTCTCGCGCAGGCCGAATTTATTCGCTTCGGCTCGTTGCACCGCAACACGTTTATCGATTCGCCGCGCCTGCTGCGCCCCACTTTACAACTGCGATCGCGCGACGATCTGTTCCTTGCCGGCCAGATGATCGGAGTCGAAGGTTACGTCGAGTCGGCCGCCGCGGGGTTGCTGGCGGCGATTAACGCCGCCCGTTTGATTTCGGGCGCCCCGATGGTGGTGCCGCCGCTCTCGACCGCGTTAGGATCTTTGATCGCGTATATTTCCGATTCGCAGCGCAAAGACTTTCAACCCATGAATGCGAATTTCGGCCTGATGCCCGAGCTTGGGAGCAGGGCGCGTGGGCAACTCAAGAAAAGTGAAATCGGTGCGCGCGCGCTGACAGCGATCGGCGAGTGGATCGTAAACGAGGCGATCAATCCAACTGATTCGAGCGCAAGGCACAGCGCCGGCGCTGCAAATTGAGGGTGCTATCGATGGCGCGATTAGCCGCTCTTGATGTCGGAACCAATACCGTGCTGATGCTGGTGGTAGAACTCCATCCCAATGGAACCTTGCACAAGCTGGCCGATTTATCGCGTATCGCGCGGTTGGGCCGGGGCGTCGATCGTACAGGCCGGCTCGATCCTGATTCGGCGGCAATGACGCTGGCTACCATCGCGGAGTTCGCCACCCGGGCGCGCGAACTCGGCGTCGATCGGATTATCGCGGTGGCGACCGCGGCGTTGCGTGACGCCGCCGATGGCGCGTCCTTCATCCAGCAGGTGCGCGACGCTACCGGAGTCGAGTTACGCATCATCAGCGGCGAGGCCGAGGCGCGGCTCTCGTATCTGGCGGTTGCGAAGGGTTTGGATTTACAAACGCAATCGCGGATTTTGCTGATTGATATTGGCGGCGGCTCAACCGAGTTTATCCGCTCCGAGCCGGACCGGGATTTACAGGCGGTCAGCCTTCAGATTGGCTCGGTGAGATTAACCGAACGCTTTTTTCATAACGATCCTCCTTCGGCCGAGGAAGTGGCCGCGCTGCGGGCGGCGGTCGATAAGGCGATCGATTCCCTGAATTGGAAATTTCGGCCTGAAGTGCTGGTCGGGATCGCCGGCACGGCGACCACGATATGCGCGGTGGCGCTACGGCTCGCGGACTATGATTCGAACCTGGTCCACGGCCACCGGCTGACGCGGACCGAGGTGGGACGTACGCTAAATCTGTTCGCTACGCTGCCATACGCAGAACGACGTAAGCTGCCGGGGCTGGCGGAAGGGCGCGTCGATGTGATTTTGGCGGGCGCGGTGATTCTCGATCGGGTGATGGAGCGATTCGGCCTCGCGGAGGTGGTTATCAGCGATCAGGGAGTACGCTGGGGCCTGATCTGGCAGGAGCTGGAGGGCCACGGTGGCTAGTCGAACGATCAGGCTTGATTTCGCGAATTAGCCGCTATAGGGAAGGACGCAGGGGAGGGGGTGGATGACCAAGGCGGACTTGATCGAGACGGTCGCGCGCGCGACTCATCAGCCGAAGAAAACCGTGGAGCTTACGATTGAATCGGCATTCGAGGTGATTGCACGGGCGATTCGCAAGGATAAGCGATTCTGGGTACCGAAGTTCGGAACCTTTTCGGTCCGGCGTCATCGCGCCCGCGCCGGTTTCAATCCGCGCACCAGAGCCCCAATGACGATACCGGCGGTTCGCACGATCGCGTTCAGGCCGGCGCCGGAACTGAAAAAAGGACTATAGGTTTCGACAGGAGTGAACCGATGACGAACTCGCCGGAATTCGAAAAACTCAATCCTGAACTCGCTCGCAACTGGGACGACTCCGCTGCCGGATGGCAAAAATGGTGGCGCATTTTCGAGCGCGCGGCGCAGGTGGTGAGCGACAAACTGGTGGAACTCAGCGGAGTTCAAGCGGGCGGGCGGGTACTCGATATCGCCACCGGTATCGGTGAGCCGGCGGTGACGGCCGCCCGTAAAGTGGGACCGCATGGCAGCGTGCTGGCGATCGATCAATCGGCTCAGATGCTGACGGGAGCGCGCGCCCGGGCCGCTCAACTCGGGCTGACGAATATCGAGTTCCGGCAAGCTGACGCCCAATCGCTCTCGCTCGCGGAGCGCGGCTTCAATGCAATTTTATGCCGATGGGGACTGATGTTCATTCCCGATGTGACGGGTGCGCTCGGCCAGATGCGCAGCCTGCTCGCCGAGGACGGCCGGCTTGCCGCCGCGGTATGGAGTACGCCTGACAAGGTTCCGATGATCTCGCTGGCGGGCGACACCGCGCGCAAAATCGCCAATCTCCCGCCGCCGCCGAAAGGCAGTCCCGATCCCTGCCGTCTGGCCAATCGGGTGGCGCTGGAACAGGCCTTCCGCGCGGCCGGCTTTAGCGATTTCCGGCTCGAACCGATGACTATCACCTACGAATTCAGCGAGCCGGGCGAGTTCACGCAGTTTCGTTACGAGATCGCGGCGCCATTCCGGAAGATGATCGATGGACTGGATGCGGCAACCCGAAAACGCGCACTCGATGCGGTCACGGAAGAAGTTCGCCGCGTCACCGGCGGCGGGGCTATTCGACTGCAGAACGAAACCTGGTGCGTGGTCGGACGGAAATAACGGGGCGTCAAGCGGTGCAATATGCCCGTGCGTGCAATCCATCGAATGCCCGACCGATTGATTGACAGGAGCGGTAAATGAAAGCGGCATTGTTTCAGGCCCCCAATCAGCCACTCACGATCGAGCAGGTGGACATCGATGAACCGCAGGATCGGGAGGTCCTGGTCAGAACCGTCGCGTGCGGCGTGTGTCATAGCGATCTGCATTTCATCGATGGCTTATATCCGCATCCCGCGCCGGCGGTGCTAGGTCACGAAGTGGCTGGCGTGGTAGAGAAAACCGGGGGCGCGGTAACCTATCTCAAGCCCGGCGATCATGTGATCGCGTGTCTGTCGGTGTTCTGCGGTTATTGCGATCAGTGCCTCAGCGGCCATCCCAACCTGTGCTACAACCGCGCCACTACCCAGCGTTCCGCAAAAGCGAAACCGCGGCTCTCGATGGGTGGCAAGCCGGTGTTTCAATTTCTCGAAATCTCGGGTTATGCCGAGCAGGTGCTGGTGCATGAGAACGCGCTGGTGAAGATTCCCGATGCCATGCCGCTGGATCGAGCTGCCTTGATCGGATGCGGGGTGACGACCGGTCTCGGCGCGGTGCTTAATACGGCCAAGGTCGAGGCGGGATCGACCGTCGCGGTATTCGGTGCGGGCGGGGTTGGTCTCGCGGCTATCCAAGGTGCGCGGCTGGCCGGAGCGGGCGTGATCATCGCGATCGATATGCATGAATCCAAGCTGGCGCTGGCTAAGCGGCTCGGCGCGACGCACGCGATCGATGCTTCCCAGGGCGATCCGGTCAGCGCGATCCGTGGCATCGTGCGCGGCGGCGTTCAATATGCGTTCGAGGCGATCGGACTCAAGAAAGTTGCCGAGCAGGCTTTCGAATCGTTATGTCCGGGCGGCGTGGCCACCGTGGTTGGAATGATTCCGATCGGTCAGAAGATCGAGGTCGATGGCTTTTCGCTGTTCTGGGGCGAGCGGAAAGTGCAAGGCTGCAATATGGGATCGAATCGTTTCCGGATCGATATGCCGCGCTATGTCGATCTTTATATGCAGGGACGGCTGAATCTCGACGACATGATCAGCAAACGCGGCCGCCTTGAAGATGTGAACGAGGCGTTCCGCGCGATGAAGGCGGCCGAGGTCGCCCGCACCGTGTTGATGTTCGACTAACAGAAGCTCTGCATTAGGCCCATTGTGTCATTCTGAGCGCAGCGAAGAATCCTGATTCTGCACTGCGCCTGGAATGACAGGTTATTCTTTCACCAATTCCAGCGCGGCCCGCGCGCATTCAATATCCTGCTCGGCAGTGCCGCCGCTGACGCCAATAGCGCCGACGATCGCGTTGCCGGTCTTGATCGGCAGTCCGCCGCCGAAGGCCGCGATTCTTGGGCGATGGAACAGGCCGGCCCGCAGCGAAGGGTCTTCGTTGAGGGCGCCGAAAAATTGATCGGTCGGCATCCCAAATAAAGCGGTGAAGGCTTTGCTCGCGGCGATCTCCTCGCACATCAGCGGCGCCCCGTCCATCCGCGCAAAGGCTTTGAGGTAGCCGGTATCATCGACTACCGCGATCACCTGCGGCACGCCAATTTCGCGTGCTTTGGCGGCCGCCTCCGCCACCATCCGATACGCCAGATCGAAACCTATAACTCGTTTCTCGTAAATGTCGGCCATCGTCCTCTTTTCTTCCGCAGCCGGATAATTGGAGCGCGGCGCTATTTCCCTGCCGTGTAACTGAATTCGGAAAATTCCGCGTATTGGCCGGAATGATCGTACGCCAGCTCTGGCAGCGCCACCTTCATGGTTTTGGTGCGCCCGAGGTCCGCCCACTTGGAGGTGAAGCCGGTTGGTTTCACCAGTTTGAGCTCTTCGGGACGATTGGTGACCGGGTTGCGTATTTGTTCCAGCGCCACTTCCACCAAATCGCCGATACGTACGCGGCTCTTGAGGCCGTCGATCTTCATGTTGATGCGGGCGAAGACCGGATCGCAAATCTTCGAGGCCACTGCGGCGAAAATGCGCCACGGGCCGCCTTCCCTGCCGCTCACCAGGGCAAGCATCGCATCGCGTTGCGACTCGTCGGCGCGTTTTTCGATGACCGGCTGCCAGGTGACATTCCCCTGATGCAAGGGACCGGGTGCGTGGCCGCAGATGCCGAAACTGAGATCGTCGAGCCGCGTTTTGCCGAAGCGGCCGCGATCGACGTGCCACATATAAACCCCGTCGCAGGTGCCATGGGTCGGTGGCGCATCGAAGCTGCACGGGCATCCCCAATCGCAGTTACAGGCGCCCAGAAGCTGACCCTTTAGAGTCCAATCGGCTGCCATATCTTTCCTCCTGCTCCGATGCGCAACTTTAGTCGATTATTGCAGGAAGGCAACCTGACGCCACGCCGCCAGCCGCCGACATTTGATCCAAACTCTAGAGATCGGAGGTTAAAACAGTTTGGATTTAAATCAGATCAGCATTCCAATTCCCGCCATAATCGCGATGCTCACCAGCAACCAGAAGCCCTCGACCGCCAAGTCAGCGAGCGCCGCGCGTGGCCCGGCCACGTAAACCCGCACGTGGTTAGGATGCAGGAAGCGCGGCACCATAACCAACTGTGCGCCACATTGTCGGCAGATATGGCGGAAGCCAAAGCGCATCGGCGCGCCGCACTCCGGGCAGGACAGGGCGATCCGCGCCATCGAAACATGTGAGTATTTCGCCGGTGATGGTCGTTGCCACTGAGGCAGGTGCGATGGACTATTTGTGAGACTCGCTCCGCATCGCCAACAGAACCGCGCATCCGCATGATGAGCCTGAGCTGCACAATGAGCGCAGGTCGGAAAGGTTTGGCTTAGCCGCTCAGGGGCGCTCACCATGTCGGTTACCCTCTACTCGCGATAGATAGGCCTGACGCGATACTCGTGGGCGCCACGGTCGTAGTCTTGCGCATTCGCTTCCCCGGTCAATGGATGAGTCGAAGTTTCCGCTTACCCGCTTGTCTTGACCTTATCCGCACGTCGATAGTTGCCCCGATCGTTTATGCTCAGCGGGAAGCAGGGTCAATGCAGCGGGCTATTAGCTCATCGAAGTGGGCCGGCATGGCACCGCCTTGCTTGGCTTGGTTCGGGGACGTTGCATCGATGATGGATGCGGAGCTACGCAAATGTGCATGGATTTGGAGTGAAAATGGTGGGCAGGGAGTGAATCGAACACTCGACACGAGGATTTTCAGTCCTCTGCTCTACCGACTGAGCTACCTGCCCACCGAGATTCTAAAGCGCAGCCCTTCATTGCTAGCTTTCCGCGAGATGGGTTGCAACTATGCGGACGATTTCGTCGCGGAAATCGCGGATTGTTTTCGCGATTCACTCGCGCAGCGACCGGATTCGCGCCTCCACAAAATCGATCACCCGGCTTTCCAGATTGGCATTATCCAGCCGATCGATCTCCTGGATCCCGGTGGGGCTGGTGACGTTGACCTCGGTCAGGAAGTCGCCGATCACGTCGAGGCCGACGAAATATAGCCCGTCGCGCTGTAAGCGCGGCTTCAACGCAGCGCAGATTTGCCGGTCGCGTACGCTGATTTCGCTTTTTACGCACAGCCCGCCGACATGGATGTTGCCGCGATTCTCGCTCGGCAGCGGAACCCGCAATGTCGCTCCGATCGGTTCGCCGTCGAGCACGATGATCCGTTTGTCGCCGTTGCGAATCTCGGGGATGTAACGCTGCCCCATGATCAGCCGGGTCTCGAACCGGGTGACGGTTTCGAGAATCGCGTTGAGGTTGCGATCGTTGCGGCTCGCCAGAAACACGCCTTCGCCGCCATGCCCGTCAAGCGGTTTCACCACCGCTTCGCCGCCCTGTTCTTCGATGAAGCGCTTCAGACCCGCGATGCTCGAAGTCACCAGCGTAGGCGGAATCACTTCAGGAAAGTTCAGGGTGTAGAGTTTTTCGTTCGCTTCACGCAAGCCGGCCGGATGGTTCAGCACGAACGTCCGGCGGCTGTCGATCAGACTGAGCAGCATCGTCGCGTAGAGGTAGGCCGCATCGGCGGGCGGATCCTTACGCATGAAGATCGCATCGAACGAGTCGAGCGGGTACTCGCCGCCGCGGTCGAGAAATCGATAGTGGGTTTCCTCGCGCATCACCTCACATCGCCGGGCAAACCCGACCGTGCCGCCGCTGTGCGCGAAAAGATCCCGCAGGCCGAGGAAGTACAGATCATGCCCCCGCTTGAGCGCCTCGAGCATAAAGACGAACGTGGTGTCCTTATAAGGATCGATCTTCTCCAGTTCGTCCATCACGAACGCGAATTTGTATGGCACCGGTCTAACTCCCTCCCTCAGCTTCATCGAGCGCCGCCGTGGCGATCGCGATCGCGGCGAGCGCGGCGGTTTCAGTTCGCAGACGCGTCGATCCGAGTCCGGCGGAGATGAATCCCGTGTGGTGGGCCGCCTCGATCTCGGATCGCTCGAAACCGCCCTCGGGCCCGCATGCGACGACTAACTTTCCGATCCGCGCGCCGTGAAGTGCGCGTGCGATCGATGGCGCTCCGTGGTCGCAAATAATCGCGGCGGAACCCGCTTCGCGATCGGCCAGCATCCGGGCGAACGTCACCGGCGATCTTATCATCGGCACCCCCGGCGCGAGACTCTGTTTCGCGGCCGCAATCGCGAGCCGTTCCCATCGTTGCATGCGCTCGGCGCCGGTGTGATCGATCTGACTACGGGCGGATATCATCGGCCGAATTTCCGCTACCCCCAGTTCGACCGCTTTTTCGATCAAAAAATCCATTCGCGGTCCTTTGATAATCGCAACCGCCAAAATTATCGGCGTTCTGACGCGATCCGCAGTTTTGTGTTCGATTTCGATCATGGCCTGCTCGCGATCGATACTGCCAATATGGCCGGAGAACTCACCGATAGCGGGAACGACGACGGCTACCTGATCGCCTGGCGTCAGCCGCATCACGTCGCGCAGATGATGCAGCTCGCCGCCCCGCACCAGCGCGACGGTGCCGCCGTCGCTGGCGATCTCGGCCAGGAACCGCGGCGGCGTCTTCATCGTTGCAAAACCAAGGTGGCCCATCCGCGATCCGTTAGCTCATCGGCCAGCCGAAGCTTATTCCCATATTTTTCCAGTACCAGGTCACGTTCCCGCTTCAGAATTCCGCCTAGCACCAGATGGCCGCCCGGACGCATCAGCCTGATCAGCGCGGGCGCGAGTTCGATCAGGATCGAACCCAGTATGTTAGCCGCGATCAGATCGAACTGCCGTTTGAACGTGGTGACCGGGGCGGTCGACAAGCGAATTCCCGTGACGCCGTTCAGCTCAAGATTTTCCCTGGCGTTTTCAATCGCTATCGGATCGGAATCGATCGCCACTATCCGCGCCACGCCGAATAGATGCATCGCGATCGCCAGTATGCCGGAACCGCAACCGACGTCGAGTCCGTCGCGAACCCGATGACCGTCGCACAGCCGCTCGATCATCCGCAGTGCGCCGGCCGTCGATCCGTGATGGCCGGTGCCGAAACCCTGGCCGGGGTTAATCACCAGCCGCATCCGTCCGCGCCGTTGAGTCTCGCTCCACGGCGGTGCGATCAGCAAACGACGGCCCATCGCGAATGGCTTGAACCGTGTCATCCAGCGCGTGGACCAGCCGGGATCGACGATGCGCACCGTTTGCGGCGCGCGATCCCGATCCACGAAGCCGCCGGCCAGCAGCGCACGGTGAATCCGCGATAACCGTGAGGGCGTGATATGATCGAAGTATGCTTCCAGCTTTACGATCGGATCGCGATGACGCTTGCGGCCGTTAGTTGGTGACGGAGGGGGCTCGTTCCATGAAGTTGCGGTCGCGGCAATACGACCACGGCCGAGGTTTACCGCGCATCCGAGCGCACCATGGGCCATCAGGATACCGGCAGCCTCGTCAGCTATCGCGGACGGCACCGCAAAGACCGTTTTGTCATAGGCCGGAGCCTGGCGACTTAAGTTCGATGACATCCACTTTCCCCCGCGGTCGAATATTGCATCAGAAATCGCCGGTTGCGAGATGGCGGGAGTGGTCGCGGGACATTGCGCAAGTTCCCGCGCGAAGATTCGCAGGCGAAGGTTGTCGAAAGATCGTTTCGCGGCCATTGAGGGGCTTCACGCCACGCGATTAGACTCATACGAGCGAGGACAGGGCGGCGGCACTGCTTAATATTGCTCATCGCGGGGCGAGCGGGACCTGCCCCGAGAACACGATCGCGGCCTTCGGCGCGGCAATCGAGGGCGGGGCCGATTGGTGTGAACTGGACGTCCGTCTCAGCCGCGATGGCGAGATCGTTGTCATCCACGACGAGAAAGTCGATCGCACCACCGATGGAAGCGGACTGGTGGCCGGGATGACCGTGGCCGAATTGAAACGGCTGGACGCGGGAAGCTGGCTCGATACGAGCTTCCACGGCGAGCGGATTCCGATGCTGAGCGAAGTATTTGAGGCGGCGGGCAAGCGATGTGGTTTGAATATCGAGCTTAAATCAGGCGCAACAGAGGGTCCGGTTTGCGCTATGATTGCAAAGCGTGCCGCCTATGAGACCACTATCGTTTCAAGTTTCGATTGGAGTGCGCTGGCGCGGGTGCATCGGATCGATCCCGCGATCAAGCTCGGGGTCCTGGCCGACAGGGACGGATCGATGATCGAGACGGCGCGCGTGCTGGGAGCCCACGCTATTCATCCACGATACGACTTGGTGGGCGAGAGTTTGTGTGCGCTGGTCCATCGCGATGGGTGCAAGGTGCTGGCCTGGACGGTTGACGATCCCGATTTGATGCGGCGGCTGGCGGCGGCCGGGGTCGATGGCATCATGACGAACTATCCTGCACGGCTGAGAGCAGCGACCGGCTGATGGCCCGCTTCGCACAGGATAAAATTGAAGAACTGCGCGAGCGCGCCAGTATCATCGAGGTAGTCGGGGCGCACGTTCGTCTCAAGCGCGCGGGACGCAATCACGTCGGCCTGTGTCCATTCCATAACGAGAAAACACCGTCATTTTCAGTTAATGCCGAACGCGGTTTCTTCCATTGCTTCGGCTGCGGAGTCGGCGGCAGCATCTTCGACTTCGTGATGCGAATCGAAGGGCTGACTTTTCCAGAGGCGGTCGAATCGCTGGCGCGCCGATACGGCGTGACGCTCCCCGTAGCAAGTGGCGCGGTGGGTCCGCCCGCCGGTGAACGTGACGCGATGTTTCGCGCCAACCAGTTCGCAGCCGAGTTATTCAGTCATCTATTGTGGAAAACGCCGGCCGGTGAAGCGCCGCGGAAATATTTGGCTTCGCGATCGATCGGCACGGAAGCGGCTCGTAATTTCATGATCGGACTGGCGCCTGCCCAGGCTGGAGTGCTGGCGAATGCGCTTAAGCGCCGCAACCTTCTCGACGGTGCGATCAAGACCGGTCTGGTGCGCCGCGAGGGCGATAACTTGCGCGATCTGTTCATCGGACGCCTGATGTTTCCGATTCGCGATCCGCAGGGCCGGGTAGTGGCCTTCGGGGGCCGGGTGCTGGAAGATCGGCTGCCCAAGTATATCAACTCGCCGGAATCGCCGATCTACTCAAAGTCGAAAAATCTCTACGGGTTGTATGAAGCGCGGCAGACGATCGGCCGGGCTAACCGGGCAGTGGTGGTGGAAGGATATCTCGACGCGATCGCGGTCGCGCAGGCCGGTTTTCAGGAGGTGGTCGCGAGTCTCGGTACTTCGTTAACGGTCGAGCAGTTGCGGATGCTGGGGCGCTATACGCGAAATATTATCGCCTGTTTCGACGGCGATCCCGCGGGCCGCAAGGCCTCGCTGCGTGCGCTGGAGACTTTCCTGGCCGCCGGGCTGTTGGGCCGCGGATCATTTCTGCCCTCCGGTTTCGATCCCGATACCTTGATTCAGCAGCGCGGCGCGCAGGCGTTTGCCGATCTGATCGACAAAGCGGAATTGCTGATGGACTTTTTTGTCCGCGAAGAGGCGGCGATGGCGCGCGGCTCGGTTGAAGGGCGGGCGCGCGCGGCTGAGCGGGTATCCGACATACTGCGCATGGTGACCAATCCCTTCGAATTCGATTTGCTTACCCGCAAGGCGAGCGAACTGCTGGGGGTCAACGAGCAGGTTTTTCGGACTCAAGGACGCAAGCCCAACCGCGTGGGACCCGCCCAATCCACCTCGAATCAGGTTCGCAATCCACAATCGCTGCCGGCTGGCGATGCGGTGGCGCAGGCGGAAACGGGCATCCTGATGGTCGCGATAATGCGGCCCGAACTACGCGCTGAGATTGCTGAAATGCCCGATGTTGCCGAATTCAAGGATCCGGCGCGGGCGCTGCTGCTGGATGGAATATGTCATCTCACTGCAGACGATGGCGCGATTGATGAATGGTTGGCGGAACGGCTTTCGGAAGAGGAGCGCAGCCGCCTGAGCCGATTGGCGATTGGAGCGCAGCTCGACGATCCCGATTCGGCGCGGGCGCTGCTCAAGGATTATATGGAGGCTCTCAAACGGCATAGGATCGCGCGGGAAATCGACGTTCTCAGGCGTTCGGTGCACGATGCGCATGATGAGGAATCGGCGGCGCGCCATACACAGGCTCTGATCGCGCTTCGGCGCCGCGCACCGAATGACGACCTCGCTTGAAATGAAACTTCATTGGAATGGCCGGAACCCTTAAACCCGGCGCTTAAACTTGGTACGATCACGGCGTTCGATGCCTGCGCAAGGGCCCATAGCTCAGCTTGGTTTAGAGCTGCCGGCTCATAACCGGCTGGTCCCAGGTTCAAATCCTGGTGGGCCCACTTTCATTGGAAGGTTCGTATACTTCATTGGAAGGTTTGTATTTGTGAAAGGTTTGAACTCACGGCGCCGGTGGTTTTACAAGACCGGCGCCGGTTCATACATTGGAGGATCAATTGCGTGAAGAAATAGGCCGGTTGATTTCATTGCAGAACCTCGACCGGGAGCTGCATGAATCGACCGCGAAACTCGCGGCTGTGACACAAGGGGTCGATAAGCTGCGCGAGGAGACTGCGGCAGCCGCTATCGAAATCGAGCGTCTTACCGCGGAGCAGACCCAGGCGGAACTTGCTCGCCGCCAGCTGGAACGCGATCTGGCCGAGGGCGAAGCGCGAATCCGAAATAGCCGGATGCGCCAGAGCCTGATTCGGAACGAAAAGGAATTGCAGGCGCTCGCCCACGAGATTGAGACGCAAAAGGAAAGCAATCAACGGCAGGAGGCCGAGTTGCTGCAGCAGATGGAAGCGGCCGAGCCGCGTATCGCACGGCTGCGCGAGCTTGGCGAGACGCTCGAAAAGAGTCGCACTGAGCTTGCCGCCGCTGAAAAAGAGATCGCCGGCAGGGCAGAGGAGCTAAAGGAATCGATGCGCAAGCGGCGCGTCGAGCGCGACCTGCTCGCGGCGCAAATCGATGGTACCCTGCGGGCGCGATACGAGATGATTTTCAGCCGCCGCGGTGGGCTGGCGGTGACGCTGGCGCGCGGCGGTACCTGTCAGGGATGCCGCATGCGCTTGCCGCCGCAGATCTACAATGAGATCCAGAAGTTCCAGCAGATACACGCCTGTCCCAACTGCCAACGTATCCTGTACTTCGAGCCGGCTGTCGAAACTTGATTGCATAGCGGTCCACAGCTCCATGCTATGATGGCCGTGGCCGGAGTAGGCTGGGCGATCGCCCCGTGACGGGGAGGAAAGTCCGGGCTCCACAGGGCAGGGTGGCCGCTAACGGCGGCGCGGCGCGAGCCGCGGAAAGTGGCACAGAAAATATACCGCCCATCGGGTAAGGGTGAAAAGGTTGGGGTAAGAGCCCACCGGCGCGCGGGTGATCGCGCGTGCATGCCAAACCCCACCTGGAGCAAGACCAAATAGGAGGGATGGGTGGCCCGCTCGAATCCCTCGGGTATGGTCGCATGAGCCGGCGAGCAATCGTCCGGCCCAGAGGAATGATCGCCGCCCGTAAGGGTAACAGAACCCGGCTTACAGGCTCACTCCGGCCTTTATTTTCGTTTAAGCCGCGGCGTCTTTCCGCTCGCACGCCGGTGCGCCCTCTCGGGGCCGCGATCAGACGCGATGCCGCCACGAACGAGATACGCTCCGATTCGTTTCAAGGTATTCAAATCGCCTACTTCGCCGGGAATTTCAGGGACAGCCATCACCTCCATATCAGCCGCGAGCGCTTCGGCAAATGTCTTCACTCGCGCGCGGTCATTTCGCAGCCGCTCTCGATATTCATTTAGATAGGCGACTGCCGCCCGCAGCTCCCGATTATGATTCGCGCTACCTCCTGGAGTCGAACGCAGCGGCAGATGCGGCGTGCTGCGCCGGCTTGCGGCCGGCTCGCGCCAGGCCTCTTCGTCGAGATATCGATTTACGATGATCGCCACCGGCGCGAGTTTTTCGCGATGCAACTCCTCGATAAGTTCGCGCACCTGTGCGAGGCGGTCTGGTTCTGCGGTGGTCACGATCACGAAATGGACAGTGGGCGAGCGGAGCATCGCCTCGGCTTTGCGGAAGCGATCGGTCAGCGCCGCGGTAGCCGCGGCAGCCGAGGTAAAGAAATCGGCAATCGATGAAAGCACCTTGCCGCCGGCAAAGATTTCCAGCTCGCGCATCACGAAACGGGCCGCGCGACTGGCAATCTTGAAGGCCAATCCGGCGCCAGGTACAGCAGGGCTCGCAAGCAGGTAGCGCGCGGCGCCCGACTCGAGCAGTTGCACCAGGCGGCCTGGAGCCTGGATAAATTCGAAGGCATGAGCGGCGGGTGGCGTATCCACGATGGCCGCGTCGAAACGTCCCGACGCGCGAATTTCATAGAGCTGCTCAAGCGCCGCGTACGCATCGGAGCCGGCGAACCGGCCCGCCAATGTGCGATAGAATCCGTTGGCGAGTATTCGATCACGCGTGGCCGGGTCCGGTATGAACTGCTCCACCAGTCCATCCCATTGACGCTTGACGTCGAGCACCATCGCCGACAGCCGCAGCTCACGATCCATACCTGCGCGCTTGAGCCGATCGGGATTTAGCCGCGTGGGAACTCCGTCAAGGGTGTGCAATCCGAGCGCATCGCGGAGACGGCGCGCCGGATCGATCGTGATCAAGGCGGTCTCAGTTCCAGCCTGGGCGCAAGCCACTCCCAATGCCGCAGCGATAGTGGTCTTCCCGACGCCGCCCGCGCCAAGCACGATCATAGTATGACCTGGGCTGAGCAGTTTCTTAATCAACCGGCGAATTCCAACCGAGCAGGCAGCATCGGATTGCGGATTAGGATATCATTTACCGCTCCACATCGCATCGTCTGGGTTTCTCCGAAGATGGCCTTGCAATGAAGACGTCTCAAGCTGACTATGTTTCTGACGCTTATCCTGCCCGATGATAGTGCCCAGTCTGAATTCGCTTCCTGAATTGCCGTATCCAAGTTGCTTAACCATCTTGACCAACGAGAAATCTTCGGTAGCATAGGTTAGTTTACACAATAGTCCCGCCCTCAATGGCCCGCGTGCACTAAGCCGTTAATCTCCGAATAACCAGATCGTAATGCAGAGTGATTAACCGTCCGCTATTGTGAGCGTGTGCCGCATTAGGTCGTCCAATACTGCGGTATATGTCAGTGCCCGGCAGTTATATGGAAAGTGATGAGTAATACTGCTATCAGTGAAGGTCCACAAGCATCAGCTTTGAAAGCATCGGTGTGGAAAGCCTTCAGCAGTAGCCTCCGCGCCAACGTGCTGGCTGAGATTGGTGTTCAGACTTTGCGGGTGAGTGGCACAATAGTGCTGGCTCGCATCCTTCATCCTTCGGATTTCGGCATCTACAAAGCACTATTTGTAGTCGCCACGATCGCGATTCTGTTTACCGAGGGTGGCCTTCCGGACGCACTCATACAACGCAAGGAAATTTCCCCCGCGCACGAGGCTACGGCTTGGTGGCTGAGCCTTGGGTTAGTGTCGGTGATAAGTGGTTCATTGTATTTCGTGGCCCCTTATATTGCTTCGGCTATGCGAATGCCGGCATTGACCTTCGATATCCGGCTTTTATGTATTCCGATTCTGTTGGAAGGGCTCTCGAGCATCCCTAACGCCCGTTTAAGACGGAAGCTTAAGTTTTCTGATTTGGCACTGGCGGATGTGTTCGCGGAGATTACCTTCCTGGCGGTGGCTTTGGCGCTGATCGCGGGCAATTATGCGCGATATAGCCTGGCGGGCGGACTGGCTGCTCGCTATGGCGTCCACGCGGTGACGGTCTGGTCACGTGATACTTACATACCGAAGTCGCTCCCCAGTATAGCTGCCGCCAGGGACTTAACGCGCTTTTCTGTGACTGCCATGGCGGCTTCGCTGGCGATCACGTGTGCTTCCAATGCGGACTATATTCTGGTTGGCCGTTTATTGGGCAGCGAAGCTCTCGGGATTTATACGATTGCCTGGGACGTGCTTAAGTTCGTCAGCGCGCGGGTCCATCGAATTGCCACACGGGTCCTGTTCCCAGCATTTTCGCGGCTTCAGGACCATGACGACGAATTATCTAGAGCTTACGTCAGGCTACTGGGGTTGCTCGCGCGCATCGTGCTGCCGATAACCCTGATGGCGGTGGTCGCGGCTCCGGAAATGGTCACCGGGATTTACGGTCCGCAGTGGATCGCCGCGGCAATGCCGGTCCGCTTGCTGGCTCTGGGCATGGCGTTATTCGGATTACGCGAAGGTATCGGCACGATTTACTACGCGAAGGGCCATCCAGCCATCGACATTTATCTGAATGGGGGGCGGTTCCTGTTAATTATAGTTATCGTGGCGGGATTATCTCGTTTCGGCCTGCCCGCAGTTGCGGCCGGTGTAAGTGTGCTGGAAGGCTTTGTAGGAGTGATAGGGATAACAATCGCGAGCCGTCTCATTCATCTGAATATCTGGCGTCTGCTGGTTAACTCGATGCCAAAGGTGGCTTAT
Source organism: Deltaproteobacteria bacterium (assembly GCA_027317185.1). Lineage (GTDB taxonomy): Bacteria > Desulfobacterota > Binatia > Binatales > Binataceae > JAJPIG01. Next base: position 9,511 of record DAHVFB010000050.1, on the reverse strand, counting down.
CTGATGGTCTTGTTTTTGCCGGTGATGATATTGGCGAAGCTGCTGGTCTTGCATCTGGGTGCGAGTGGCCCGCAAGCGCTGGTCATCATTGTCATTCCCACAGGTTTGGCGTTCTTGATGGTTAATCGACCGCTCCTGCGTCAAATTATTTCGTAAATTGCGTTAGCTCCGCGTAGTAGCTGAAGGCGGGTGGCGGGATGATTTGTCAGGCTTGTTCGACGTTTGAGGGTGGCGGCGGCTGACGGAACTGGCTCTTGTCGTTGCCCAGCGCGATCCAGGCTTCGACCTCGCGCCGTTCGCGATCGAGAAATCGCGCGATCGCCTCGCGCAGTCCCCCATGCGCAATATAATGGGCGCTGCGCGTCAACGCCGGATTAAACCCCCGTAACCATTTGTACTCGCCGCCCGCGCCCGGCTCGAAACGCTTGAGTCCATGGGCGATACAGTGCTCGATCGACGCGTAATAGCATACGTTGAAGTGTAAGAAGCGTAGATCCTGGAAGCATCCCCAGTAACGCCCGTACATCACGCCGGCTTTCTGCAGGTTGAAGGTACCGGCCACCAGCTCGGATCCGCGCCAGGCCCCCACAAATGTAATGTGACGCTTGAAGATTTGGCGGGCCAGCTCAAAAAATTTCGGGGTCAGGTACTGCCGTCCCCAATAAAGTTTGTCGATCGTCGAGCGGTAAAGCTCGAACATCGGGCGGAACATATCGTCGGGGATCTCATCGGCGTGCTGAATTCGAATGGTGACGCCCTGCTCGTTAAGCGCAGCGCGTTCGTGGCGAATCGCCGCCCGCCGCTTGTGCTTCAACTGAAGCAAATAATCATCGAAGCTGGCAAATGATTGATTCTGCCAATGGTACTGATAACCGAGTCTTCCCAGAAAGCCAATTTCGGCCAGCGCCTCGGCCTCGTCCTCAGCGCAGAAGTTGACGTGGACCGATGAAAGCTGGTTTTCCGAGCATAGCGCGATCAGAGCGCGGCCCAGCGTCGCAATTATCGCGCTGCGATTGGTCCCGGCGGCGGTCAGCAGCCGGCGTCCGGTATGCGGGGTGAACGGCACGCCCGCCATCAGCTTAGGATAGTAGCTGAGACCGGCGCGCTCGGCCCCTTCGGCCCATCCGTGATCGAATACGAACTCGCCCATGCTGTTGCTCTTGAGATAAAGCGGGCAGGCGCCGATCAGCCGTTGATTGTCGCGAATGGTGACGTGGCACGGCTTCCAGCCGGTCTTGCGCACCGCGCTGCCCGATTCCTCCATCGCGAACAGCCAATCCCAGTCGACGAATGGCGAATCGTCATCGGTGAGCAACGCGTTCCATTCTTCACGTGGAACGTCAGCAATCCTGTCGATGATAACGATTTCGGGGTTTATCGAGGTGCGGGCCGCCACACCTGAAGTTTAATCGCCGGTACGCTCCGGGCAAAGAGGCGTTCAAAGAAGTTCTGCTGGACTCGCCCCATCGACCTTAAATTTTGCTATCCTTGATCAAGGTCGATGATGATCGATACGACAACGGTCGGGGCGCCGAAAACGGTTTTCCATTTGATCGGCAGCCCGCGGAGATCGCCAACCTCACAGGGTGGGGCGATCAACAATGGATCCGGCGACGATCGCCAGGGACAGGGCGGCACCGTCACCGAGAAAAGGGTCAGAGAGCAATCCAAGACCAAGCGCCCACCGTTATATAGAGTGATTTTACTCAACGATGACTACACGCCAATGGAGTTCGTGGTCGACGTTCTGAAAATGGTTTTCCATAAGACGCACGCGGAAGCGACTCGTATCATGCTGCATGTGCATCAGAACGGAATGGGCGTGGCCGGGGTGTATCCGTTCGAGATCGCCGAGACGCGGGTGCGCACGGTCGAGGAACTTGCGCGGCAGCACGAATATCCATTGAAATGCGTGATGGAGAAGGCGTGAGTTCGGGATCGGCGCCTTCGTGGTTATAATCGAAGCATGGCATCTTCAGGTGTGATGATAAGCCGCGAGTTACAGGTGACCTTGCAGCTCGCGATGACTGAGGCGGCCAATCGCAGGCATGAGTTCGTCTGTCTGGAGCATCTGCTGTATGCGATGCTGCATGATGCGACCACCAGCAATATCATTCGCCATTGCGGGGCCGATCTGGACAGTTTGAAACTCAAGCTGCTGCTCTATCTCGACCATGAGGTCGAGCAGTTGCCGCAAGATGAAAAAGTGTCGCCGCGTTATGCGCTGGGCGTGCAGCGCGTGCTGCAGCGTGCGGCGCTGCATGTGCAGTCGTCGGGACATCAGGAGATTAACGGCGGCAACGTGCTGGTGGCGCTTTTCCATGAGAGCGAATCGCAGGCCGCCTTTTTGCTGAATGAGGCGGGCGCAACGCGTTTCGATGTGATCAACTTCATCTCGCATGGAGTTTCGAAAATTGGCGCCGACGATGAGGCCCTGGAGGCGTCCGGAGCCGAAGAAGATCACGAGCCTGAGCCGGAACACGAAGATGAAGAGGCCGAGCGCAAAGTATCGCCCGCGAAGGCGCTGCGCACTTACGCAGTCAACCTGACCGAGAAAGCGGCCAAGAGTCAGATCGATCCTCTGGTCGGACGCAAGCCGGAGATCGAACGCGCGATTCATGTTTTGTTGCGGCGGCGCAAGAACAATCCGATCTTCGTTGGTGAGGCGGGTGTAGGCAAAACGGCGTTGGCCGAGGGTCTCGCGCTGGCGGTGCATAAGGGTGAAGTGCCGGCGGCGCTCAAGGACGTGCAAATCTACGCGCTGGATATGGGCGCGCTGCTGGCGGGAACCCGTTTCCGCGGCGATTTCGAGCAGCGGCTCAAGGCGGTGATCAAAGCCGCTACGGGGGACAAGCGCTGCGTGCTGTTCATCGACGAAATCCATACCATCGTCGGCGCGGGCAGCGCCTCGGGATCGACCATGGACGCCTCCAACCTGCTCAAACCGGCACTGGCTTCGGGCGACTTGCGATGCATCGGATCGACCACCTATCAAGAATACAAACGTTCGTTCGATCGCGACAAGGCGCTGGCGCGGCGCTTCCAACGAATCGACGTGGCCGAGCCCACCGAGGAAGAGGCGGTACAGATTCTTAACGGGCTTAAGAGCTACTACGAGAAACATCACAACGTCCGTTATACGTCGGCCGCATTGCGCGCCGCGGTTGAACTTTCATCGCGCTATATCAACGACCGCTTCCTGCCCGACAAGGCGATCGATGTGATGGACGAAGCCGGGGTCGCGGCCCATCTGCGAAGCAAAAACAGCGAGACCGTTACGGTCGGCTTGCGCGACTCCGAGCGCACGGTGGCGCGGATGGCAAAGATTCCGGAGCGCACGGTCTCGGCTTCCGATCGCACGCGGCTACAGAATCTGGACGAAGAATTAAAAAAGGTGGTGTACGGCCAGGAGCCGGCGATCGAGGCGGTTGCGCGCGCGATCAAGCTGGCCCGCTCAGGCCTGTCGCATCCGGATCGTCCGGTTGGCGCATTCCTGTTCGCCGGTCCTACCGGAGTGGGCAAGACCGAGGTGGCAAAGCAACTCGCGCGCGTGATGGGCGTGGAGTTTTTACGCTTCGACATGAGCGAGTACATGGAGCGCCACACGGTTTCGCGCCTGATTGGCGCACCGCCGGGATATGTCGGCTTCGATCAGGGCGGACTGCTCACCGATGCGGTGAACAAGACGCCGCATTGCGTGGTGCTGCTGGATGAAATCGAAAAGGCGCATCCGGATGTGTTCAATCTCCTGCTGCAGGTGATGGACCATGCGACGCTGACCGATAACAACGGGCGGAAGTCGGATTTTCGCAACGTGACGCTGGTGATGACGACCAATGCGGGAGCGCACGAATTGCTCCGCAACGTGATCGGATTTGGCAAGGATATCAAGGGCGGCAATCCGCAGAATATAATCGATAAAATGTTCGCGCCGGAGTTCCGCAACCGATTGTCGGCGGTGATCGATTTTGCGCCGTTAAGTCCGATCACGATGGAACGCGTGGTCGATAAATTTATCGGCGAGTTGTCGGATCGGCTCAAGCCGCAGAAGGTCACGCTCGAGGTATCGCCGGCCGCACGCAAGTGGCTGGCCGAACGGGGTCACGATCCGCACTTCGGCGCGCGTCCCCTGAGTCGGCTGATCGAAACCGAAATCTCACGCCAATTGGCCGACGAAGTATTGTTCGGACGTCTGTCGAAGGGCGGCAAGGTCGTAGTGGATCTCTTTGATAATAAGCTGACCTTTGAATTTGCGGGCGCGGATGCCGGCGCGGGTGCGGTGCCGGCGGCGACCTGATTCATCTGTCTTACTGGGGAGTTGTTTGCCCCGGCGGTTCAGGCGGCTTATTCTTATCCGGCGGGCCGCGAAAACCATGCCCCAGAAGTGATCACGTGGCCATTACCACTCCCAACCTGTTGACGCTGGCTCGAATCGCCACCGCGCCATTTTTGATCTACTTGCTATGTTTCACCGGTCCTACTGCATCCGCGGTGGCGGCGTTACTGTTTTTCTGCGCAACGATCAGCGACTATCTCGACGGATATATCGCGCGCAGCTACGGATCAGGCAGCACCCTGGGCAAGTTTCTCGACCCGCTGGCCGACAAGATCGTGGTGACGGCGGTGTTGATCATGCTGGCTGGGATGCCGCGCGCACCACATGTGCCGGCCTGGATGGTGGCGGTGCTGGTCATTCGAGAGATCATGGTGACAGGCCTGCGAGCGGTGGCGGCGAGCGAGGGCGAGATCATCGCGGCGGGTGAGCTCGGTAAATATAAAATGGCGCTGCAATCGATCGCGGTTCAGGGTTTGCTGATTCACTACACCTACTTCCATGTTAATTTTTTTGCCGCTGGGATGTTCGTGTTGTGGATCGCGATGATCGTGAGCATCTGGTCGGGGCTGGATTACTTCATCAAGGCACGGGGAGTTTTGCGGCCCAAGGCGCCCCAGCAGGCAGTAAAAAGGGCGGCGATTTGACATCGTCTCGATGGGCAGATATTCGTTTTAGTTCACTTCTGGAGCGCGAGCGGGTGTAGCTCAGTTGGTAGAGCGTGTGCTTGCCAAGCACAAGGTCGTCGGTTCGAAACCGATCACCCGCTCCAGTAAATCTTTTTCGTTCTCACGCTGGCTTCATTAACGCCGTGTGCCGAATAATCGTTTGTTGGATAGATCGGAGAGGGTGATGAGAGTTTCGGCTTTGGTGTCCAGCCGTTTCATTCCCGGTCAGCTTGCGCTGGCCGGGATTTTGTTTTTAGGCGGGTGCACGCCCGCCAATATCAGTCCGGGCCGCACCGCCAGGCCGGCGATTGTGCGGCGTCCCACCCAGATCGTGGTTCATGAATTCGCGGTTTCACCCGCCGAGTTGGCGAAGGACCGCCGCGTGCTCAGCCACGCCCATCGAGCGGCAATACGCAAACAGGAACAGTTGCAACGCAATGAAGTGCAGCTCGCTCACGAAGCGGCCAAAGCGCTGGCCGACGATCTGGTAAAAGAGCTGACGCCGCTCGGCTTCAAGGTGCGGGTGATCCCTCGCGGCACTGCCGTACCCGAAAGCGCATTGGTAATTGATGGGCAATTTGTCGACGTGGATGAGGGCAGCCGGCTGCGGCGGCTGGTGATCGGTTTTGGTGCGGGAGCCTCGAAGCTCGATACCAGAGTTGAGGTCACACAGGCTACCGGTGGCGAACCGAAGCAGCTTTTAAGTTTTGCAACTCATGCTGACAGCGGCAAAATGCCGGGTGCGGCGGTCACGATGGGGGCAGGCGTGGCGGTGGCGGGCGGACTGACGGCGGCGACGATGTTAACCAGCGGCGGGATGGCCGGGGTGAAGACTTATCTATCGACGATCGACAGTCTCGCTGACTCGACCTCCAAACAGATCGCCGCGTATTTCTCGCAATATGCCGCGAAACAGAAGTGGATCAGGCAGGATCAGGTGCAGCAGGTTGACTACGCGAGTCCGAAGTAGCGGCCTCGAACCAACAGATGGCTAACGGATGTATTCGAGCAGGCCGCGGCGGATGATGCCTCCGAGATACGGAATAAGTTCGCCCACCGAGGGCAGCTCGGCGACCGTTACCCAACGATAGCCAGTATGTTCATAAGGCCGGAGCCGGACCGGGCCCGGCTCGCCGTGCAGCCGGCATGCATAGAGCGCCTGGATGTACGGATCTTCAGGCGTTTTGTGCAGTGCGACGATCCGATCGATTTCGGCGGCAAGGCCGGTTTCCTCGACGATCTCCCGCAGCAGGCACTCCTCGATACTTTCGCCCAGCGCCAGATGCCCGCCCGGCAGATCCCAGCATCCGGGCCGATAGGTCATCTCCGGGGCGCGCTTGAGAATCAGAATTTTTCCCTCATGTGCGATCGCGGCATGCGCGCCGAAATAGAACCGATGCTCCGCCATCCTTAACCTCGCGCGCGACCCCATCCGCCGCCGCCCGGAGTTTCGATTCTTATCCGATCTCCGGCCTGCGCAGCGAAGTTACATTTACTCGCCAGCTTCGTGCGGCGGTGGTCGCGAATCATTGAATTGTTACCTGGATGGCCGTCGCCGCCGCCCGCCAGTCCCCACGGCGCAAGCTTTCGCCGATCGGTAAGCAGGCTGACGCTGGAATCGACCAGACATTCGATTTCGCGAATCAAACCATCGCCACCCCTGAACTGTCCGCGGCCGCCGGAGCCGCGCCTGATGCGGTACTCGGTAATCCGCATCGGATAGTACGCTTCGAGCGCCTCGATCGGCGTATTCAGCGTATTGGTCATATGCGTATGGATTCCCGCTGCGCCCGGATGGCCCGGCGCGGCGCCGGCCCCGCCCGCGACCGTTTCGTAGTAGGAGAAATGCCGATCGCGAAAACGATCGTAGCCGCCGGTGGTCAGGTTCGACATCGATCCGGAACTGGCGGCGGGAATCCGATCGGGGAGGGCCTTTGCCAGCGCCCTGAACAAGACGTCGACGATTCTTTGTGAAGTTTCCACGTTGCCACCGGCGACCGCGCAAGGGGGCAGGGCGTTAACGATCGTACCCGGCGGCGCGATTACGCGAATCGGACGCATCAACCCTTCGTTCGGCGGCACCGCTTCGGCCGCCAGACACTTCATCACATAAAACGCCGCCGACAAGGTGATCGCATAGTTCGCGTTGACCGAACCGCGCACCTGCGCGGCGCTGCCGGTAAAATCCACTCGCGCCCGTCCGCCGCGAAGCTCGATCGCCACGCGCAGCCGAATCGGCCCGGTGCCGAAGCCGTCGTCGTCTAGAAAATCCTCCGCGCGATAAATCCCGGGCGGTATCTTCGCGAGCGTCGCGCGCATCAGCCGGTCGGCATAATCCTTGAGCGCGTCCATCGCGTCGATCACCGGCTTGCGCCCGATCGAATCGACCAGCGTCAGCAGGCGATCACGGCCAACGTTGAGCGCCGCGATTTGCGCGCGCAGGTCACCTTCGCGTTCGGTGGGGACCCGGGTGTTGGCGAGAAACAGCTCCATCACGTCGCGCGCCGGCTTGCCTTCGGTGACGATCTTCACCGGCGGCAGCCGGAAGCCTTCCTGATAGATTTCGGTCGCCAGGGCCATCGATCCCGGAGCCATGCCGCCGATATCCGCATGATGGGCCCGGTTGGCGGCGAAGGCGAAGGGATGCTTTTGACCGGGAATGAAGATTGGCGTCACCAGCGTGAGGTCCGGCAGATGGGTCCCGCCGGCGAAGGGATCGTTGACGGCGGCGATATCTCTGGGGCGCAGATCGATCCGATCGATCGCGGCGCGCACTGACAACGGAGTCGATCCCAGATGCACCGGAATATGCGCGGCCTGCGCGATCAACTCGCCACGCCCATCGAACAACGCGCAGGAATAATCGCGCCGTTCCTTGATGTTCGGGGAAAAGGCAGTCTGGCCCAGCACCACCCCCATCTCTTCAGCAATCGCGCTGAGGCGGTTGTTCATTACCGCGAGGCCGACCGCGTCGAGTTTCATCACGCCGCCTCCAGATGCAGATTGCCGAAATCATCGACGCGCAGGGTGAACTCCGGCGAGACATAAGCGGTAGTCGAAAGCTCCACGATCACCAGCGGTCCGGCGATTCGCGTATCGCGTCCGAGCGCTTCCCGCGCATAGACCGGCACGGATCGAAGTCGCGCGCCGACCAAAGTGTCGATCTTGTTCACCGGCGCGGGCCGTCCCGATTTCTTTATCCGGGTAGGTGCGAAGGGTTGGTCAGCCGTGCTCGATCGCAAACGAAGATTCACCACTTCAACCGCCGCACCGGGTGTGCTATGGCCGAAACTGCGGCGATGCGCCTCATGAAAGCCTGCGATGAATCCCGGTGTGAGCGCGATCTGCAGTTCGTAGGATTGCCCGAGATAGCGCATGTCGGTCCACAGTTCATGATGAATCGCGCCAGCCTTTGCGCCCTCGTGTATCAATTCGCGCCGGGACCGTTCGATCAGCGGGCGGGCGCGTTTCACGATCTGATCATAACTCGGTGCGCGATCGCGAATCGTAATCGAATACTCGCGGCCGAGCGGCGCACCCAGCGCCCCCCATGCGCATAGCAGGCCAGGATTACGCGGCATCACGATACGTTTTATCCCGAGGTCGAGCGCCAGTTCGCAGGCGTGCATCGGGCCCGCCCCGCCAAACGCCATCAGCGCGAATTCGCGCGGGTCGAAGCCGCGTTCGACGGTTATCACGCGCACCGCGCGTTCCATGTTGGCGTTGACGACGCGGATGACGCCGCCGGCCGCGCCGATTGCGCCCGTGCGCATCGCACGGCCGAGCGCGGCGATCACCTTGGCCGCGCGCTCGGGATACAGGCGCATCGCGCCGCCCAGGAAATTCTCCGCCACCAGCCGCCCGGCAACCAGGTTGGCGTCGGTGACCGTAGGCGCTTCGCCGCGTCCATAGCATGCTGGTCCCGGATCGGCGCCGGCGCTTTCGGGGCCAACCCTGAGCGAGCCGCCCGCGTCCACCGCCGCGATCGAGCCGCCCCCCGCGCCGACCGTGTGGATGTCGATGACCGGGGTGCGGACGGCGTAGCCGCCGGGATAGCTGAGCGTGCGGATCGCGGCGCAGCCGTCGAACAGCGACACGTCGGTCGACGTGCCGCCCATGTCGAAAGTGATGAACCGATCGACGCCGGTTGCGCGCACCAGCGCGGCTGCGCCCACCACTCCGGCGGCGGGGCCGGAAAGAATCGTGCGGACCGGCTCGTCACGCGCCAGCCGCGCGCCGATCGCGCTGCCGTTGGATTGCATCACGCGCAGGCGCGCCGCCCGCAGATCGCGCTCCAGCCGGCCGACGTGGGTGGACATCCGCGGCGCCACGTACGCGTTGACCACCGTGGTCGAAAGCCGCTCGAACTCGCGGTACTCGGCGAGGATGCGATGGGAAACCGAGAGCGGCGGGCCAAGCGGGGTGAGCGCGCGCGCAAGCCGCTGCTCGCTTGCCGGGTTGGCGTACGAGTGGAGCAGGCAGATCGCGATCGAGTCGGCGTGGCGTGAAG
>DAHVFB010000004.1 GCA_027317185.1 Deltaproteobacteria bacterium | reverse complement strand
GAGCTGCTCAACAGCGATCTTGAGGCGGCAAAAGCTGCGCTGCGCGCAGTCAAACTCATTGAGAATGACTGCGCGGTAATCTTTCCGGGCAGCGGCGGTCCAGCCAAGAACTGGCCGCTCGTTAATTACCTCGAATTGGTACCGCGTCTGCCGCTCAAAGCGGTGTTCGTGATCGGGCCGGCTGAAGAAGATTACGCGCCGCTCATTAATCGAGCCGGGCTGGCCGCCATCTCGAATCTGGAATTGCCGACGGTGGCGGCGATCGCAAAACTCGCGCGATTTTTCATCGGCAACGATTCGGGCGTATCGCATCTCGCGGCGGCGGCCGGCGCGCGTGGAGTCGTATTGTTCGGCCCTACCGATCCCGATCGATGGCGTCCGCTTGGCGCGGTGCGGGTGATCTCGCGGATGCCGTTCTCGTCGCTTTCCGTGGACCTGGTGTCCGCGACCGTTGCTGACCTGGCGCGCGGCTAATTGAATCGGGCGTAGGCCGCTTACGTCTTGATCATAGCGGCAACGCGCGTAAGGACAATGCGAAAAAAGTGGTTACATTGACTGTAAAAATGGCGGGGCGTAGCCTTGAAACCGCTCATCGGCATCATCGGCGCCCCTGTGGTAACAGCCTGATGAAGGCTCGAAGCCGGGCGAATTAACTATGGGAAGTTTGCTTAAAACCACTCTCCTGCTTGGCGCGCTGACTGGCATAATCATGCTCATCGGCGGGGTCATGGGCGGCTCGCACGGGATTGTGATCGCGTTCGTGATAGCGGCCGCGATGAACCTCTTCAGCTATTGGTTTTCCGATAAGTTGGTGCTGAAGGCGTATCACGCGCAGCCGCTGGACGCCTCGTCCGCGCCCGAACTCTATTCGATCGTGAACGAATTGGCGCATGAGGCCAGGATCCCGACCCCGCACCTGTATATGATCGATAGCGAGACCCCCAATGCCTTCGCCACCGGACGCAATCCCCATCATGCGGCGGTAGCGGTAACGCGCGGGATCATGCGGATCTGCACTCGCGATGAACTCAAAGGGGTACTGGCGCACGAGCTTTCACATGTAATTAACCGGGACATTTTGACCAGTTCGATCGCGGCGACGCTGGCCGGCGCCATCATGATGATCGCGAGCTTTCTGCGCTGGGGCGCAATCTTCGGGATCGGGGGACGCGACGACGATCGCGGCAGCATCTTTGAATTACTCGCGCTGGCGATATTCGCGCCGGTCGCGGCCTCGCTGATCCAGCTCGCCATCTCGCGCACGCGCGAGTACCAGGCCGATGCCAGCGGCGCGAAACTGATCCATAATCCGCTTTCGCTGGCCAACGCTTTGCGCAAACTCGAAAATGCGAACGAACAAGTACCGATGGACGCGGGACCCTCTACCGCCCATCTGTTTATCGTTAATCCGCTGAGCGCGCAGGGGCTGACGCGGCTATTTTCGACCCATCCGCCGATCGAAGAGCGCATCAGCCGCCTGGAAAAGATGGCTGCGCGCGGAGTTTGACGGAACCAGTTCCGACGGGACCACGCATGAGCGACCAAGAGGAAAAGGAAGAAAAGGGTTTCAAGATTCAAGATCGCCGGCGCTTTTCCGCGCAAGGCGATCTTAAGCCCGAGTTTACCGCGCCGACGGAAACGGCCACGACTCCGCCTGCGGCGGGCAATCCACCCTCCGCCACAGAATCGCCTGAATCGGCGGGCGAGCAATATTCTTCTGCTACCGCGTCCGCCAAAGCCGAGTCCTTGCCTGAAATAACCTTCGCCAGTTTCGTGATCGGGCTGTCGACGCAGGCGCTGGTCCATTTGGGTGAGATTCCCGATCCTATGAGCGGTCAGACTCGCCGCGATTTGCCCGAAGCTCAGCAGTTGATCGACCTGATCGGGATTTTGCAGGAAAAGACGCGGGGCAATCTCGATTCCGACGAAGCCTCGATGCTTCAGGCGATTCTCTTCGACCTGCGGATGAAGTACGTTGAACTTGCAGATACCCCTTCCGTTTGACGGAAGGGGATCTGCTGTGTGATGCCGTTTCGTCAGTCCAGACCGGCCATTCTTCTGATTTTAGCCCTGTCGTTCGCGATCGTGGTGGCGGCTGAAGCCGTTTTAGAAGCGGCGGACCGTTTGTGGACCGAGCTTCCGGCCAGTGCCCGGCCAACCGGGGTTCAGGCGCCCGACTTTGCCGATCTCGCCGCGCGCCTGAGTCCGTCCGTGGTCAACATCGCGGTTGAACAAAAGCCGGTCCGCGCCGGCGGCGGTTCCGTACCAGGGCTCGAAGTTAATCCCTCGGATCGATTCGGAAGTGCGCCCGAGGAGACTCATCCGCGCGGGGTGGGATCGGGATTTCTGATCAACAAAGCAGGCTATATCCTGACCAACGATCACGTGGTGGCGAATGCCTCGAAAATCAACGTCACCACCAACGATGGGCATCGATACCGCGGTCAGCTAATCGGACGCGATCCGAAAACCGACGTCGCCCTAATTAAAATCTCGCCCCGCCATCCGATGGCGGTCGCTCCGCTGGGCGATTCGCAGCGGGTGAGGGTCGGTTCATGGGTGATGGCAATCGGGAACCCCTTCGGCTTCGACCATACCGTCACAGTGGGCGTGGTCAGCGCCAAGGGCCGGTTTATCCCAGGCAATTATGACGAGTTTCTGCAGACCGACGCGCCGATCAATCCCGGCAACTCGGGCGGTCCGCTGATTGATACCCGCGGCGAGGTGGTCGGCGTCAATTCTGCGATTTATACCCGCACCGGCTCGAATACCGGAATTAGTTTCGCGATCCCGATCGATATGGTTAAGCGCGAGTTGCCCGCCCTGGAAACCGGGCATGAGGTGGTGCGCGGATGGCTCGGCGTCTATATCGAGACCGTTACGCCTGAGATTGCCGCCAAATATCGCCTCGACATTCCCCACGGCGCGCTGGTGGACGAAGTGATCGAGGGTAGCCCCGCGATGGAGGCCGGCCTGAAAAAGGGCGACCTGGTGGTTGCCTACGATGGCCGGCCGATCGGCGATTCGCAGGAGTTGCCGCTGATGGTGGGCGCGACGTCACTGGGAAATGACGCCACTTTGACGGTGATCCGAAACCAGGCGCAACGCGAGGTGCGGGTCAGGATACGCGGATCGCACGAGCCGCAACTGGCTTCGAATGGTTCGCTGGCGACCGATCTCGCAGCGCCGCCGCTCGGCCTGTCGGTGCAAAATTTCGATTTGAAGCTGGCTCGCCAGTTGGGCCTCGACAAACCCGGCGTGCGGATCGATGCGGTCACGCCGGGAAGCGCGGGCGCTCAAGCGGGGCTTCATGCGAACGACGTGGTAGTGGAGGTAAATCGCCAGCCGGTCACCAATCTCGCGGACTACCAGCGGGCGCTTAAGGAAGGGGGGATGGGCAAGCCGGTGCTGTTGCTGGTCAGGCGTGGAAAAATCGCCGTGTTCGTGCCGGTCGGACCGCGCGGATAACTACGAAGCAAAGCCGCGAGCCGATTCAGTTACAAGTGAGACGTCTTTTAAAATTCGCGCTATTCGGCGTGTGTGCGGTCTTCCTGTTTGCGATACCGCCGGCGCTTTACTACTTTTTTTCGTACTACGACGCGTTGCGCAGTGAAGTGATGCAGCGTTTCGCAGGACAGCATTGGAGTATTCCGTCGCGCATCTACTCCGATTCGGAACTGATCTATCCCGGCCTCGATCTGGAAGCAGTCGGGTTTTTCCAGCGGCTTGAGCGGCTTAACTATCATCTTGCGCCGACCGGTAAAACCCTTAGCCGCGGCGAGTACACCTGGGATCGCAAGCACCGGCGCCTGACGATTTTTCTCCATCGTTTTTCCTATCCCTACAACCAGTTTCCGGGCGAGCCGGTGGCGATGAAGGTATCGACCGGCAATGTCGTCGAGCAGATGGATGATTTATCCAGCGGCAGGCAAATCTACTCCTTCCAGCTCGAACCGGAATTGTTGAGCGGCATTTTCCAGGGTAACTGGCATCAGCGCCGTATCGTGCGGCTGTCGCAAATTCCGCCGGCGCAGATCGATGCGGTATTGGCGGCGGAAGATCATCGCTTCTATGAACATCACGGCATCGATCTGGCGCGGACCATCAAGGCCGCTTACGTCGATTTCACCGCCGGCCATGTGCGGCAGGGCGGATCGACGCTGACGCAGCAGTTGATGAAGAACTTTTTTCTGGACAGTGAGCGCACGTACCATCGCAAGCTCAAGGAGGCGCTGATGGCCTACATCGCGGAGCGCCTCTATTCCAAGGACGAGATCCTCGAAAATTATTTAAACGATATCTATCTCGGACAGCGCGGGCAGGAAGGTATTTACGGCATCTGGGAGGCCTCCGAGTTCTATTTTTCGCGCGAGCCAGGCGATTTGACTATCGGTGAGATGGCCACCATCGCGGGCATGATCAGCTCGCCGAACCGCCTCAATCCTCTGCGCCATCCGGATTGGGCCCGCGTCCGCCGCAACGAAGTGCTGGGCCTGATGCTCCAGGACGGGTACATCAACAAGGCCGCGTACGACAACGCCGTCACCGAGCCGCTCAGGCCGCGCGAGACCTTCACCGAAAACAACGATGCGCCCTACTTTACCGATTACGTCAAACACGAGCTGGCCGATCGCTATCCGCCCAACGTGCTGACCGGTGAGGGCTTGCGGGTTTTCACCACGCTGGATGTGCACGCGCAAAAACTGGCGGAGAAGGCGGTCGACGAAAACCTCGATGAACTCGAAGCCAAGTACCCGCGGCTGCGGCGCAAGGAAGAGCAGAATCGGCTCGAGTCCGCGCTGGTCGCGCTGGAACCGGCGACCGGTAAAATTCGCGCCATGATGGGTGGACGGAACTATCGTCAAAGCCAGTTCAATCGCGTAACCCAATCCAAACGGCAGCCCGGTTCGGTCTTCAAGCCAGTCACTTATCTGGCAGCGATGGAAGAAACCCTCAATGGCGGCCCTGGCCAATACCTGCCCACCAGCTATATCGAGGACTCGCCGTTTACCTGGGAATACGGCGATATGAGTTGGACGCCGAGAAATTACAAAGACCGCTATTTCGGACGTGTGACGCTCGAATTCGCCTTGCAGGAGTCGCTCAATTCGGCCACCTCGCGGCTGGCCAATGCGGTCGGACTCGATCGCATACTGGCGATGGCGGCAAAACTCGGCTTCGGCGACCTGCCGGCCTATCCCTCGATCGTGCTGGGTGGTATAGAGGTCACCCCGATGCAGATCGCGAGCGCCTATGCGATCTTCGCGAACGAAGGCCTCGCCGTGGAGCCTTATGCGGTGACCGCCGTCGTCGATCAGAACGGCCACGTAATCCAGGGACACGAACTCAAGGCCGTGCAGACGCTATCGCCGCAACTGGCGTACATGCTCGATTTCATGCTGGAAAACGTGGTTAACCACGGCACTGGAATCGGAGTGCGGCGGCGCGGTTTCAAAGCGCCGGCAGCGGGCAAGACCGGCACCACCAACGATTCGAAGGATGCCTGGTTCGCCGGTTTCACCCCTAACTTGCTGACCGTGGTATGGACTGGTTTCGATCAGAAGGAAATGCTGAATCTTACCGGCGCGGAAGCCTCGTTGCCGGCCTGGACCATTTTTATGAAGGCCGCCGCCGCCTCGCACCCGGCGCTCGATTTTGCCGTGCCACCTGGCATCACGGTCGAGAAAGTTGATCCGTTGACCGGCTACAAGGCCGGTCCATACTGTCCGGTGGTGATAGAAGGCGCTTTTCCAACTGCGCTGGCGCCCGCCGAGGCTTGTCCATTTCATACCGGCAAATCGAGCCCGGTTTCAGATCGTTCCGCGCCTCCAACCCCCACAGTTCCCAGCGAGCCCACCGATTGAATTCAGTAACTGCGTCACTGTGGATGGCGATTGCGATCGGCTGCTGGACGATTTTCGGCGCGCCGCGCACCGCGGCGGCGCACGATTATGCCCCGCCGCTAGCGATTGCACTGGAAGAGGAAAGCCTGCCCGCCGCGACTGCCAGCGCGGCCCCGTCGCCGTCGAGCAGCGGTTCGCCCGGCGCAACCTCGCCAGCCACGCCAACTCCCACGGCCGCGACGCCATCGCAAACTCCCGCGCCCACGGCGGACAGTTCTTCCGCCACCTACCAGCCGCCGGCCGTGCCCGCCGACGTTCCGCCGCCGTCGGATTTTTCGACCAGCCCGATCGCTGCACCGGTCAGTGGCGCGTCGCTCGAACCGCTGATCGAAAAAACCGGCGATCCGTCATTATCGGCTTCACTGAGAACCACCGAAGAGGCGCGCAATGAAATCGCGGACAATCACTTCGATGAAGCGATCCGGACGCTGGGCCGCGCGGTTTCGATCGATTCCGGTAATGCCTACGCATATTTCTATCTGGGCCGGGCCTATCTGATGAAAAAGGACTATAATCAGGCGCTGACTTTCTTTTCGCGCGCCGAGATGGGTCTCAACTCCGATCCCGCATGGCTCGGAGAAACCATTGGCTTCGAGGGCGCCTGCTACGAGGAACTGGGCCGCGAGCAGGACGCCGCGCTGGCTTATCAGCGGGCTTTGCAATCCGCGCCGGGCAATCTGATGGCGCGGGCCGGCTATGGCCGGCTCGCAGCGGCATTGCCGCAGCCCACACCGGTCGAGGAGCAACCCTCGGCGGACAACAGCGATCAGTCGCCGCCCGAAGAAAACGACATCCGCATTGTTCCCGATGGTGAGCCGCTCGATACTCCGCCGCCGGACGAGGCCGCGCCTTCATCTTCCAGCACTAACCACCGGTCATCGCCGCAATAACATTCTTTCGCATTGGATCTGCAGCCGCGGGCTGGCCACGCGAGCTGGGGACATAGCGCTTCGCATTCTGCTAAACTAATTTTGCTAAATTGGCGAACCGATGCTGATACTGGGAATCGAATCATCCTGCGACGATGCGGCCTGCGCCGTGATCGAAACCTCGCATGCGGGCGTAGCCCAGGTGCGCTCGAGCGTGGTCGCCAACCAGGACGAAATCCATCGCCGCTACGGCGGCATCGTGCCCGAACTGGCCTCGCGCAATCATCTAGTGACGATTCTGCCCGTAATCGAAGATACGCTCGCCGCGGCCGGCTGCGCTTTGCGTGATATCGACGCCATCGCCGTTACCCGCGGACCGGGCCTGGTCGGATCGCTGCTGGTGGGTCTGATGTGTGCGAAGGGCCTGGCGCAGGCGCTCGCCATCCCGCTAATCGGGGTTAATCATATCGAGGGCCATCTACTGGCGCCGCTGCTGGAGTATCGAATTGCGATGCCTTATCTCGCCCTGGTGGTGTCCGGCGGTCATACCTCGTTGTTCGTGGTCGAGGATTTTGGGCAATATCGCGAGCTGGGACGCACCCGCGACGACGCCGCCGGCGAGGCCTTCGACAAGGTGGCGAAATTGATGGGGCTTGGCTATCCGGGCGGCAGGATTATCGACGAACTGGCGCGGCGCGGAAACCGAAACTGCGTAAAGCTCCCGCAGGCTCACGTTCGTGGCGCACCGCTGGACTTCAGCTTCAGCGGCATCAAAACCGCGGTCGCGCTCCTGATCGCGAACGGCACGCCTTCCGTTACCCCCGAGGATTTGGCGGCCAGCTTTCAGGAAACCGTGGTCGAGATGCTGATTCGGCCGACGATGGCGGCAGCGCGAACGCTCGACAACGGCACGATCGCGCTTACCGGCGGCGTCGCCGCCAACTCGCGCCTGCGGACCAGGCTGTCGGAAGCGGCCGCGGCCGAGGGCTGGCGGATGGTGGCGCCCTCGTTCAAATTCTGCACCGATAATGCCGCCATGATTGCGATGGCCGGCAGCTACCGTCTGCTGCGCGGCGAATGCGACAGTCTCGATCAGGATGCCGAGGCCAGTCTCGCCCTGTGAGCAAGCCGGGCCGCGCGAATCGTTTCAGGCGCCAATCGGATTTCATTCCGAAACCGGGCCGCCCGTCGATTCTGCTGGCCGCCGCCAATGTGCGTCCTTCAAAGTCGCGCGGGCAGAATTTTCTGGTGCAACCGAAAATTGCCGATCGCATCGTGGCCTGCGCCGGCCTCGAAGCGGCCGACGAAGTGATCGAGATCGGTCCGGGCCTGGGAATTTTGAGCGAGCGAATCGCGCTCAGCGCCGCGCGTAAGTTCACCATGGTCGAGTATGATCGCGGTCTCGCCACCTCGCTCGAAAGCCGTTTCGGTAGCGCACGAATCGTATGCGCCGACGTGCTCGACGTTGATCTCGCGCAACTGGCCGAGCATCCGCCGATCAAAATAATCGGCAATCTGCCCTTTAACGCGGCCGCCGCGATCCTGCATCGGCTGTGCGCCTTTCAACCGATCATTTCGCGCATGGTCCTGATGTTTCAGCGCGAAGTGGCCGAAAGGATCCGCGCCGGCACGGAGCAGTCCGGGCGATCGGCGCTGAGTGTCTTCACCGCCCTTTACTGGCATATAGATGATCATTTCCGCGTGCTCGCCGGCAGCTTCCATCCGCGCCCAAAGGTGGACGCCGAAGTCCTCGTCATGAGTCCGCGTGATAGAACTTTCAGCGGCGCGCAGGAAAGCGCGATTCTTGCCACGGTCCGCGCCGCCTTCTCCGCGCCGCGCAAAGCAATCCGCAATGGGTTAACCGATCGGCTCGGAGTCCGCAGCGCCGAGGTGATCGCCGCGCTCACCGAGGTGGGCATCGACTCGTCGGCGAGGCCCGCCACCGTCGAGACCGACGATTTTATCCGTCTGACGACAGCTCTTGTCGCACGCTGTCCGGCGGCTTACGCTGCGATACGCTAAAATGCCTGAATTGCCCGAGGTCGAATCGCTCAAAAACTCGCTCGCCCCGCTGGTGATGGGGCGTACGATCGTTCGCGTCAAGGTGACCGAGCCCCGCTTGCGCCGCCGGCTGGCGCCCGGCTTCGCCGCCCAGGTTGCGGGGCGTCGGATCGAGCGGCTCGGTCGCCGCGCCAAGTACCTGCTGATGATGCTGGGTGCGGACGGCGTACTGATGATCCATCTCGGCATGAGCGGTAGCCTGACCCATCGCGAAAACGGTTTCATCCATGAATCGCTGAATCCGGCGCATGATCATGTGGAGTTCGAACTCGATGACGGCAGCCGGATGATCTACAACGACCCGCGCCGCTTCGGCCTGATGAAAGTGGTCGAGCCGAGGTTGCTGGCCGTCACCATCGAACTCAAGCGGCTCGGTCCGGAACCCATGAGCGAGGATTTCAACGCCGATTATCTGCGGCGAAAGGCCCGTGGGCGAAAGGCGGCAATTAAAAATCTGCTGATGGATCAACAGGTGGTGGCGGGTATCGGAAATATCTATGCTTCCGAAATTCTGTTCCGGGCCGGCGTGCGCCCAACGCGGCGAGCCGGACTTTTGCGGCGCGCGGAAATAGAAAAGATCGTACAGTTCACGCCTGCGGTGTTGCGCGAGGCGATCGGCAACGGCGGCACCACTTTCAACGATTATATGGATGGGCGCGGACGCCAGGGAGCTTTCCGGCCCCAGGTTTACGATCGCGAGGGGCAGCCGTGTCCGCGCTGCACGCGGCCGCTGCGCCAGGTGATCGTCGGTCAGCGTTCCAGCTTTTTTTGCTCCGCATGCCAGCGATGAAGGAGGACCGCAGCGGATGAGATGTGCGCAATGTGGCAACGAGATGCCGCAGGGATCGGCTTTTTGCTCGCGATGCGGCACGCGCATCAACTCGCCGCGTCCGTCGGCGCAACGTGAATTCGCCCTCTTCACCGTGTTTTCATCATGGTGGGAATTCACCCGGCACATTATCTTCGCGCTGATCCTGATTGGGGTGGGAGTTTTCCTGCTTTTTTTCCATCAGGATTGGTGGCGCGCAGTGCCGTTCGTATGGGTCGGCGGATTCCTGATGCTGGTGATGGTCGCGGTTACCCGCCGCCGAAACAGTTGGAGCCTCACCTCCGAACGCTTGATTGAACGCCGCGGATTGATAGCCACCCGCGAGCGGCAGATGGAACTGGCCGATATCCGCTCGGCCGAGATCGATCGCCGGGTGTGGCAGAAGATGCTCGGCCTGGGCGACGTAATCGTGGCCTCGGCGGCCAGTTCCGATTTCGCCATCCGTCTTAACAGCATCTCCGATCCGGCGAAGATCGCCGAGACTATCCGGCAAGCGCGGTTGAAACGGCTTGGCTGATCGCGATTACAGCAGCTCCGCCGCATGTTAAACTGACGGCGCCTGAGAGGTGGGCCAGATGATCGAGATACCGCGGCTGGTGGGCGGTCTGTTTGCGTTCGTGATTGGCGCGGCGGTCGGCAGTTTCGTGGGCGTGGTGGCCTATCGCATGCCGCGCGAACTCTCGATCATGCGGCCGCGATCATTCTGCGCCAACTGTCAGCGTCCGATTCCATGGTGGGCCAACGTCCCGATCGTAGCGTACCTTTACACTCGCGGACACTGCGTCATGTGCGGCAAGCCAATCCCATTCCGCTTTTTTCTGGCGGAGTTGGCCCTGGCCAGCGCCGCCCTCTACCTCTATCTGCATTTCAGCCTGCCTGACGCCATCGCGCGGTTCGTGTTCTGCGCCGCGCTGTTTATTGTCGCACTGATCGATTTCGACTGGCGCCTGATTCCCAATCTGATCACCTTTCCCGGCATGCCGATCGGATTCCTGTTGGCTGCGTTCGCGATGCCGGAGATTGGATGGAAAAAATCGCTGATCGGAATCGCGGTCGGCGGCGGCGTGCTGTTCGTCACCGGTGAGCTTTACCGGCTGGTTCGCGGGCGCGAGGGGGTGGGGCTCGGCGACGTTTTCCTACTCGGCATGACGGGTGCGTTTCTGGGCTGGATCGGCGTACTGTTCACGTTGTTCTTCGGTTCAATGCTGGGATCGGTCGGCGGTATAGCCTTCGCGATCACCGGCGGAGCGCCACCGCCGCTGGCCAATCCGGGCGGCGATCCGGTTGAAGAAGATGCCACAATAATGGGCACGACGGTGCCATTCGGGCCATTTCTGGCGCTCGCCGCGGGAATCTTCGCCCTGTTCCAGCCTGCCATGGTGCATTGGTATCTTTCCCGGTGATGGCTTCAGGGGCTTTTATCACGCTCGAAGGAGTCGAGGGCTCCGGCAAAACCACGCAGTCGAGGTTGCTGGCGGAGTGGCTCAAGGCCGCCGGACATCGCGTAACGGTCACGCACGAGCCGGGCGGAACGCGCGCCGGTCAGGCCATCCGTGCGATCTTTCTCGATCCGGGCGTCTCGCTCGAAGTGGCGGCCGAGTTGATGCTGGTGCTGGCGGATCGGGCGCAGCATGTGCGCGAAAAGCTCCGGCCCGCGCTGGACTCCGGCGAGATTGTGATCTCCGATCGCTACGCCGATTCGACCGTGGCCTACCAGGGATACGGTCGCGGGTTCGATCTGAATCTGCTGCGCGAACTCAACCGCCTCGCCACCGATAACATCATGCCCGACCTCACGATCGTGCTCGATTGCAAGGTCGCGACCGGCCTGACGCGCATCCACGATCGGATGAATCGAGCAGGGGATACGGTGCTGGATCGGTTCGAGGGTCAGGCAGCGGATTTTCACGGTCGGGTCCGTCAGGGTTTTCTGGAAATCGCTCAGCAGGAGCCGCAGCGAGTGTCGATCGTCAACGCCGAGGAGCCGCTTGAACGGGTCACGGCGCAGATCCGCCAACGGGTGGATCGCCTGCTGGCGGGCCGATGATAGAAAACCTGCGCGGCCATCGCGAACTCCACGATCGCATCCTGGCCGAACTGCACAGCCGCCCGGCCCACGCTTACCTGTTCGCCGGACCACACGGGATCGGCAAGGCGCTGGTGGCCGAGTCGCTGGTGCATAGCCTGCTGTGCGAGCGTGCGCCGGGGGCGAATTTTTGTTGCCGTCCCGACCGCTGCCCGGTGCGTGGCGAATCGCGAAACCCGCCGGCGCGCGAGGCGGCTGACAGCACCCGCTGCGATTGCTGTGCGGGATGCGTGCAGGTGGCTGCGGGAGTGCATCCGGATTTTTTCCGCATCGGCCGCGCACCGGGCCGGGCCGAGGTCTCGATCGATCAGGTGCGCGGCCTGATCGCGCGCTTTGGCATTCGTCCGGCACGAGCCGCGATGCGCACGGCGATTATCGACGACGGCGAAACGCTGAACCTGTCGGCGCAAAACGCCTTGCTCAAGACGCTGGAGGAACCGCCCGGCTTCACGATCATCTTCGTGATCGTTCAAAGCGAGCGGTCGCTGCTCGACACCGTGCGTTCGCGCCTGCGCCTGATCCGCTTCGCCCCGCTTTCAATCCAGGACCTCTCGGAGCTGCTAATCGAGCGGCTCCAGATGGAGCCGGACCGCGCCGGCGCGCTTGCGCGGCTCGCCCGTGGCAGCGCGGCCCATGCGCTGGCATTGGCGGACGGCGATGCACCGCCGATGGCGAATCTGCTGGAGGCGCTGGGGCAGGCCGCATCGATCGATTTCGGCGCCGCGCAGGCGCTGGCGCAGGACCATTTCGGCAGCCGCGATCAGGCGGTGGAGAATTTCGAGCTGATCGCCCGCATGCTCGAGGAAATGCTATGTTACAAACTGCTTGGTATCCGGCCTGATTCCAGCGCGGCCAGCATGCAGACGATGGCCGATCTTGCCGACCGTTTGGAATTGGCGGCGATTCTGACCGCAATGGAAGCAGCAGTCCGGGCGGGCGCAGCGGTGGATGCGATGGCGAATCCGCGCTTGCAGGCTGAAAGCTGGTGGATGGAAGTCGCGCGCGCAGTACGGGGAGAACAGTGAACGACGGAATCGATCCATTCGAATTCGGGGGCGGCTCGCAGACTCCGCGCATCGTGGGTTTGAGCATGCGGCAGGTCGGGCCGATCGAAAATTTCCTGGCCGGCGATCATGAACTCAAGCGCGGCGACCGGGTGCTGGTCGACAGCGACGCGGGACTGCGGCTCGCAACCGTCGAGGTCGAGCCTCAGGAAGCCAATCCAACGCTGAATGTTTCGACGCTGAAATCGATCAAGCGGCCGGCGACCGAGAACGATTTCCGTATCGAGGCCGACAATCTGACCCGCGAAACCTACGCGCGCCGTCTGACGGTCGAAAAGATCCTCGAGCGCGACGTGCCGATGAAGCTGGTCAACGTCGAGTATTCATTCGACGCCCGCAAGGCCACCTTTTATTTCACGGCTGAAGACCGGATTGATTTCCGCACGCTGGTGCGCGATCTGGCGAACATTCTGAACGTCAGAATCGAGATGAAGCAAATTCGCGCGCGCGACGAAACCAAGGTCACCGGCGCGCTGGGCCCCTGCGGACGCGAGCTGTGCTGCTCCTCGTGGTTGCGCGATTTCGAAACCGTGACGGTCAAGATGGCGCGCGAGCAGGGACTGGCGCTCAATCCGTCACGGCTGGCCGGCATGTGCGGCCGTTTGAAGTGCTGCCTGCGTTACGAATACGCCACCTATGTCGAGTTGAAACGCAATCTGCCGGCGATCGGCAAGCTCGTGCAGTCGGTCAAGGGCGACGGCCGGGTGCTGCGCCAGAACATCCTTAAGCAGACCGTCACCATTCAGCTCGACGGCGAAGGCGGGCAGGTCGACGCAGCCATGGAAGATCTGGTCGATAAGCGCGCTCAATAGCTTGCCCCCCGCCATCCTCGACCGCACAATAGCCTCTCCGATGGCTGAACGGACACACATCACCACCGCGATTTTTTATTGCAACGGCACACCCCATGTCGGTAGCGCCTACGAAGCGTTGGCGGCCGATGTTTTCGTGCGCTACCAACGCCGCAAGCTCGGCCGCGAGCGGGTAAGCTTCCTGAGCGGAACCGACGAGCATGGCGATAAAATTCGGCGCGCTGCGATGGCCGAAGGGCTGGCTCCGAAAGCCTACACCGACAAGATGAGCGCGCTGTTTCGCGAAGCCTGGCAGGGCCTGAACGTCAGCACCGACTATTTCGTCCGCACCACTGACCCGGAGCACGAAAAATTCGTCCAGCAGATGCTGATCGAGAGCAAGCGGCTCGACAATATCGAACTGCGCGACTACGAAGGGCTTTACTGCGTCGGTTGCGAACGCTTCTACACCGATAAGGAACTGCTCGACGGGAAACTCTGTCCGACGCACAACACCGCGGTCGAGTTGATTAGCGAGAGCAACTATTTCCTCAAGATTGAAAAATACCGCGAGCAGGTGCGGGACCATCTGCTGCGCAATCGCGATTTTGTGCGCCCGGATCGTTATCGCAACGAAGCGCTGAACATGCTTTCCGAGCCGATTTCTGACCTATGCATTTCGCGTCCCAAATCGCGGCTGGAATGGGGCATCGAGCTGCCGTTCGACAATCGCTATGTAACCTATGTCTGGTACGACGCCTTCTGGGCTTACATCAGCGAGCCGGCCCGCCAGCTCGGATTCGATCGTTTCAAACGCGAGATCTGGCCGCATACCGAGCACTTCATCGGCAAGGATATTCTCAAGACTCACATAGTTTACTGGCCCGCGATGCTGCTGGCGGCGGGCTTTAGCGAGGACCAGCTTTTCAGGCATCTGAACGTACACGGCTGGATGAATTTCGGCGGCGCGCGGATGTCGAAAAGCTCGGGCAACGTGCGCGATCCGGTCTCCTACGAACGCGCCTTCGGTCCCGACGTGCTGCGCTATTTCGTGATGCGCGAAGTGGTTTACGGACTCGACGGCGATTTTTCCGAAGAACGCCTGGTCGAGCGTTATAACGCCGACCTCGCAAACGATCTGGGCAACCTGACCAGCCGCGTGCTCTCGATGGTCCAGCGGTATTTCAACGGCGAACTGACCGCGCCTCAGAGTTCTTCCGCCAGCGAGGATAAACAACTTGCGCGCGCCTTTGTCGACATGCCGGGCATCGCCGCCACCCATATCGAACAACTGGCGTTCCATCGCGCGCTCGAAGCAATCTGGGCCGCGCTCGACGTCGCGAACAAATATATTGCGGCGACCGCGCCATTCACGCTAGCACGCGACAAAGAAAAATTGCCGCGCGTGGCGGAGATTCTCGCCAATGCACTCGAAGCTTTGCGGGTCACGGCCGACGTGCTCGAACCGTTCATGCCGGTGACGGCGCGCAGGATCGCGGAGTTGCTCGCCGTCGACGAGGAGACTCTGCGCCGGCCGTTTGGCGAGGGATTGCGGCCGGGCCATCGGGTCAAGGCGCCGGTCGCGCTGTTTCCGCGAATCGAGAAAAAGACCGAGTCATAATCGCCGCGATTCTCCGCGCCTATGCCTAACCTGTGCGATAGCCACTGCCATCTGGCGGATCCGCGTATCCACGCCGATCTCGAGGGCGTGCTAACGCGCGCGGCGGCGGCGGACGTAGGCCCGATCGTCGCGGTCGGCGCAATCGGCGCTATCGAAACCGACCGCCTGACGGTTGAACTCGCGGAGCATTGCGAAGGCGTTTACGCCGCGATCGGGGTACATCCGCACGACGCAGACGCCTGCGGCCAGGCGCGTCTGGATGAACTGCGTGCGCTGGCGCGATCGCCCAAGGTGGTGGCGATCGGCGAAAGCGGACTGGATTTTCATTACCTGCGTTCCCCGGCGGTGGCGCAGGAACAGGCCCTGCGCCGTCATCTGGAACTGGCCGCGTCGGCCGATTTGCCAATCGTGATTCATTGCCGCAACGCCGAGCAGCGGTTGATCGAGATCGTGCGCGAGGCTGGGATGCCGTCAGCCGGCGGCGTGATTCATTGTTTCACCGGAGACGCGACTGCAGCGCGCGAATTTCTCGCGCTGGGTTTCTATCTTTCATTCTCGGGAATCGTCACCTTCAAAAATGCGCAAGCACTGCGCGCCGTGGTGCCGATCGTCCCCGATGACCGCCTGATGATCGAGACCGACGCGCCTTATCTCGCGCCCGAGCCATACCGTGGACGCAGCAACGAGCCCGCGTTTTTGCCACGCACGCTCCAAACCCTTGCGGCGCTGCGTCAAACCGATTCGACCTCGCTCTCGGCGCTGGTGACCGCCAACGCAAAACGGCTATTCAAACTTGGGTGAGGGCGTCGCGATGAAAATTGTTCGGCAGCCGGCCAAACCTATAGCCCGCAGCGGGATTGTGAATTCTGCGGTGGGCCGGCTACTCGTGGCGCTCAGCGATCGTGGCATCGTGCTGATTCAATTCCTCGACGGCGCGTGGACGGATTGCGCGGCCGCAGAAGCGGCCTTGTCTCAGCATTTCCAAGTGACAGAGAACGCCGCCGCAGTGGCCGTGGTGGGTGCGGAAATCCGACGGTTCGCCGACGGCGACTTGAACGCGCTGACGATGCCGGTCGATTTGACGCTGGTGAGCAGTCCGTTTCGACTCCGCGTGCTGGAAACGCTGCGCGGAATTTCCCCCGGAACCGTCATTTCATACCAGGCGCTCGCGGCCGCGGCTGGGGCGCCGCGCGCCTCACGCGCGGTCGGGACCACGATGGCTGCCAATCCGGTACCGATTTACGTCCCATGCCATCGCGTAATTCGCGCGGACGGTTCGATCGGCAACTACGGCGGCGGCGCGTTGGTCAAGCTTAAGCTGCTGCGCGCCGAGGGCGTAAGAATTGATAGTGACATTTGGGTGTGCGCGGATTCAGGAACCGGAAGCGACGCGATCGATGGCCGAGTACACTTTGACAGAAAGCTCCGGGATTCCCCGGCTCCGCCTCGAATTACAGAATAACCGCCTCGACTAACGCGGTCCGTTATTCTGACGGCGCAGCGAAGAACCCCGCGTGCTTTGAAACCGGACCGTCGTCCAAAACCCATTTCCGCAATGGCGGACCGGCCAGCCAACATTTACTCGGTTTCGTTCTGCTGCTTCATCTGTTCGATCTCGCGTTGCTGCTGCTCGATCTGAGTCTGTTGCTGTTGAATCTGACCCTGCGTCTGCTGCTGCTGCGCCTCAGTGTTCTGCATCTGATTGCCGACCAGGAAGCCGCCGCCAGCGCCCAGCGCGCCACCAATCGCGGCACCCGCGCCCGGAGCGCCAACCGCAGCGCCGATTATCGCGCCGGTCGCCGCGCCCAGTCCGCCACCGATAAAAGTGCCCTTCTCGCGCGTACTGAGCGGCTGGCCCGAACAGCCGGCAAGTATCAGGATCGCCGCCAAGGCAAACGCGATCGGCGCCAGCCTGACGCTGCGCAAGGTAGCTTGTTGGTTCATTGTCCTTTGCCCTCCAATCGACCATGCCCGTTGCTGTACTCTATAAGACTACCGGTTACACAGGCATCGGCCATTTCGATGCAAAATAGCATTGCGCTGCATCCTGCCGCCATCTGCACTATCGATGCAATAGCCTCGGCCTCGGCGGGGACTGAGTTGCCCCTCCATTAACGACCACGATCGAATCGAACTTGCCGCGGCTCATTGGGACGCCGGTTGATTACGAAGCTGCTCGATTAGCTGGCGCTGCTGTTCGATTTGCAATTGTTGCTGCTCCACGGTCTGCGGGGTCTGTGGCGGCTGCGCATCGTTGCTTTGCGTTTGGTTCTGCATCTGGTCACCAACCACGTATCCATTCTCGCCGGCGGCGCCGTTCGCCTTCGAGCCAAGCGACTGCCCGGAACATCCTGCGGTTCCGACCGATGCCATCAGCGCCAGCATCCCGATCGATACCCAGTTTATCTTCACAATCTCTCCTTTAAGCATCAGCACCGTCCATGCCAGCAAATAAGCTCGAAAAGGCTTCTTATCAATCACGCTGGAACCCGAAAACGGCTGACTGCCAGTTCTAAATGTCCGTTTTGGGATGTTGTCGGGCAAGACCGGCATCGGCTCATCTTTATTCGAACTGCTTTATCATAGCGGCAATTTGAGGTTGGTTTAATCCGAATGGAGTTACCGCCAAGAAGTTTGACTGCCACATGCGGTCTACCAGCCGATAGCGCGCGCAGGGAAGATACCGGTCAGATAGCCGCGCGGATCGGCGCCTCCGAGGAGCAAGCCGCGCCGATGGTCGATCGCCGCCGCCAGCACATAGCCCTCGCTGTAAGCAGGCGCGGTCTCGACCCGATGGCCACGTGCGGCAAGCTCGTCGCGCACGCGCGATTCGATTCTATCCTCGACCTTCAGATCGCCCGGGACCGCTTCGTGCGGGGCAAAGGTCGAAGGAAAATGGCGGCTGGAAAATTTGGGCGCCTCGATCGCCTCCTGAATATCCATACCGAAATCGGCGATGTTCACGAAGAACTGCACGGTCCATTGATCCTGCTGGTCGCCGCCCATGGTGCCGAATGCGATGAACGGTACGCCGTCACGTGCCGCCAGCGAGGGGGTCAAGGTGGTACGCGGACGCTTGCCGGGCATCAGCGCGTTGGGATGACCCTCATCGAGATAAAAGGTCTGCATCCGCGAACCCAAAGGAAAGCCCAGCGACTCGATCACCGGCGAACTTTGCAGCCATCCGCCGCTCGCCGTAATCGCGATCAGATTACCCTCGCGATCGGCAGCATCGACGTGAACCGTACCGGCGCCCCAGGGCCGCATTCCCGGCGGCAGCTTGCCCAGCTTGCGTTTACCTATCGGATCGCCGGGACGCAACTCCATCGAGGCGCGGCGCGGATCGAATAACGCACGGCGAATTTCGGCATAGTCACGCGAGAGCAGTTGCTCCAGCGGAACTTGCGTGAATTCCGGATCGCCGTAGTAAGCCTCGCGATCGGCAAAAGCCAGCTTGGCGGTCTCGACCATCAGATGTATGTAATCGGCGGAATTATGGCCCAGCGCGCGCAGATCAGCGCTTTCGATCAACCGCAAATGCTGCAGAAAGACCGGCCCCTGACTCCACGGTCCGCATTTGTAAACGGTGTAGCCGCGATAGTCGATACTGACCGGGGCTTCGAAGCGGGTGGTGAAGGCGGCCAGATCCTCGGCGCGCAGTAACCCGTCGTGTTGCTCCGACCAGGCTCCTATCTCGCGCGCGATATCGCCCCGGTAAAAACGATCGCGCGCGGCCTGCAGGCCTGCTTCGCGCCCGCGATTACGCGCGCCGGCTTCGGCCTCCAGCAGACGCTCGAAGCAGGCGGCCAGCGCGGGGTTTTTGATCAGCTTTCCGGGTTCGGGAATTTTTCCGTCCGGCAGCCATAGTCTGGCGCTGCTCGGCCATTCCCGCAAAAAACGCTCGGCATTGAGGCAGAGCGGTCCGATATGAGAATTCACCGCCGGACTGCCGCGCAAGATGGAAGCTTCGAGACCGATCAACCCCGGATGCACGGGAAAACCCTCCGCGCACAATTCGATCGCCGGCTGCGCAACCTCGGCCAGCGATTTCGTACCAAAGCTGGAAAGCACCGCGATCAGGCCATCGAACGCCGCCGGAATTCCCGCCGCGAGCAGGCCTGAGGCCGGCACGGCGTCGAGTTTGCGATCGCGGTAAGCGGCGATTGTCGCGCGCGCCGGCGCCATCATATTGCCGTTGACCGCGACCACTTTGCGCGCTTTCGCCGCGTAGACCAGCATCGGAGTTTCACCGCCGATCGTGAACATGTGCGGATTCACGATGCCCTCGACCAGCGTGGCCGCCACCGCCGCATCGATCGCGTTGCCACCTTGATTGAAAAGGCGCGCGCCAGCCGCGGCCGAGAGATCATGTTCGGTCGCGATCATGCTGCGATGGCCCATGATTTGCGGACAGATCGTTTTCATTAAGGTTGCTTCTCCGTGTCCAATCCTGACTGCACGAATGAGTGCGGTTAGCTAACTCCTGTCACAGGCTGTGGACAGTACTCAATCACAGTGGATTGGTGAAGATCGAAGCTCGATCGAACGTCTAAATCTCAGGACTAAAACTTGCTATAATCATGGCCGGTGGGGTTGGACCAGTTCAACTAACTGGCTGTGAGGGGCGCATAATGATCCACGCAGACACAGAGTTTGTAGGGCGTCGATGCCGGTTGCTCAAGCCCGTACGAGATCAGCAGGGCCGCACCCGTTTCGAAGAACATCCCCGAATCGTACGCGAGGTCAACAATCTCGGCCGTCTGATGTACCTGGTCGAGTTTGAAGATCGCGTCACCACATTTCTGTTTCCGAATGAAATTGCGATCGAATAGCACTGCTTGATGGACGGCGTTTTCGGGAGCCGCCGTCCGGTGCTAAGCGTTAATTGCGATTGAGTAGGTCCGCTTCAGCGGGCCTCGAGGAAGCTTTGCGCGTAGTGCAGCGCAACGATGGTCTTGGCGTCGATGATATCGCCGTCATGCACCATCCTTAGCGTTTCGCCAAAGGGAAACCGCATTACGCGAATCACTTCGTCGGGATCGTGCTCCGGTTCGGCTTCGCTTAACTCGCGCGCCATAAAAATCTCGATGCGTTCGTCGCAGAAGCTGGGAATCGTGACGATCGATCCAAGCCGCCGCCACTGAGCCGCCGACAGCCCCGCCTCCTCACGCAATTCACGCTGCGCGCAGCCTTGGGAATCCTCATCCTCACGCCGGGTTCCGGCCGGAATTTCCCATAGATATCCGCCGATCGCATGGCGCCATTGCGAGAGCATCGCGACCGCGCCTGTATCGTCGATCGCAACGATCGCGGCAGCACCCGGATGGCGGATTACCGCCAGATCGAGCGTTACCCCGTTGGGCAGCGTGGCGGTTTCAACTCCGAGGTCAACCACCCCCAATTTCAGAATCGGATTGCGAACCAGACTCATCCCCAAAGAATGAAGCTACGGTATTCGCCGCGCAACCGCTGCGCGCTCGCGGAGGCTGGGTTGAAGAGGTGAACAGCAATCGTTCACCGTGATTGGTGAGCGATCGCCGGCGATGTTTAGCGTCAGTCTCGGCGACTGGAGTTCGCTATGGCCTCACCTGTAGGACGCCACTCAACGAAGTGTAGCCGCTATTCGAGACAACCGAGCTGCTGACTAATTGAACATCGTCAATAATTTGCAGGTTTCCACCGCCTGAAGATCCCGCAAAAGCGCCGGTGCTGGTGGATTTCACGATGTAAAAGGTTTCGTTCGCGTTTAGGTCTATCTCAGAAGTTGTACTCGTCTGGCTGACGATGCCCGTGCAGATTGTACCGGTAGTGAAAATGCCGAAACATGAATGCGCGTTGCAGATCGTTCCGGCGCCGGTGCCAGGGAAACAAGATCCATTACCGTCTCCAAAAGAATCGGTATCGTCGGAGGTGACATTCAAGTTCAGCGACGACTTGCCGAGCCTGGTCGTCGTAACGCTGCCGCTTAAGACGTCGCACTCGCACGTGCTAGCTGTACAGGTGACACCGGCGCAGGCTCCGGAATGAGAGTGCACGAGATCAAGCGTGGCGGTGCCACGACCACTCAGCGGAACGATCGGCGATGATGTGGCGCCCTGCGCAGACGCGTTATCGGCCCCCTGCCCCATCCATTGCGGCGGTATTAGTGAGTTTTGCTGCGCCGATGCCACGGTAGAGATAAACCCTGTTAACACAAGAATGCCCAACAGAGACCAGCTTGAGCTTTTCATAAATTACTCTTTCCCCCTATATATCTAGTTAACTATTTTTATCTGACGATTTAATTTTTATTGAACCTAATCTCCTTGTTGAACCAAAGCAACTGGTTGAGACAGGTAGCCACCCTCGTTTCAACAAAACAGTGTTGAAATAACCGCCTAACAGGGAACTTTAATGCGTGAGATGCTGATCGGATCGTGCGGGAGGGTTCAGCGGAAACGGATGCTTCAGTTAGGTTCAGGCTTGCGCGCCATGGGCGCGCAAGAAATCCGCGGTTGCCGGCAGCGCGCCCGCAAATCGCTCACTGCTGTGTTCAGCGCGACAGGAAAACCGGGCAGGGCGCGTTGCGCAGGACGTACTCGGTATTCGATCCGAGCACCATCTCGACAATGCGGCTGTGGCCGTAGGCGCCAATGAACAGCAGATCGGCGCCGGACTGCCGCAGAAAGCGCACGATTTCCTCGTGGGCATTGCCGGTCAGCAGTTCGAAGCTGGTCTTCGCTGAATAGCTTTCGAGGTAGCGGCGCGCCTCACCCAGCGTGTGCTCGCCGATTCTGGCATCGCGCGCCACCGTTATAACGGTCAGCGGCGCCTGCAACTCGACGCTGAACTCCGCCGCCGATCGCATCGCGCGCCCCGCCCGCTCGCTGCCATCGTAGGCGAGCACCAGGC
This sequence comes from Deltaproteobacteria bacterium, assembly GCA_027317185.1. Taxonomy (GTDB): domain Bacteria; phylum Desulfobacterota; class Binatia; order Binatales; family Binataceae; genus JAJPIG01. The sequence goes on along the minus strand of DAHVFB010000004.1, from coordinate 53,979 downwards.
TGCGGATTTCGCGAAACTGAATCGGCGCGATAAAAATCGGGCGCGGAGATTTTCGCGCCACGCTTTCGGCGGTCGAACCGATCAGGCCGGTCGAGAAACGATCGTCGGCGCCCCGATGGCCGATAATCACGAGATCGGCCATCTTGGCCCGTTCGCAGATCTGGTTGGCGACGATGCCGATGTCGAGGATGATCTCGGCAGGCAGATTCTGACGATGCGCCGCCGCTTGGAATTCCTCCAGCGCGGAGCGTCCGCGCTCGGTCAGTATCTCGCGCATGCGGGAGGAGAAATCGAGAAAGGGTTCAAGTCCCAGCGAACCTGATATATCATGAAAAGCCGATCCCTCTATAGAAACGATGTCGACCACATGGAGACCATACAGGGTGGCCCGCAAACGCCGGGCGAGACTGAACGCAAACGTCTGGGCATTGCGCGAATGCTCGGACGTATCGATTCCAGCCAGTATCGTCTTGATCACCGGTTTGAATCCTGTCCCAAAAACCGCGATATCATGGGTGGCGGGGGCTTAACAAGGGGTGCTGGCGCGTGAGTGAGCAAGCGGCAAGAGGCATGGGGCGGCTGGTCGATGAACTTGTCGAAGCGGCTGGACGATGCGGTCTGGAAGTGCGGCGCGAGAAAATCCTGCGGGAGGTGGGTTATCGCGCCCGCGGCGGAGCCTGCCGTCTGCGCGAGAAGGATCTTCTGATCCTCGACCGCGAGCAGCCGGTCGCCGATCAGATCGATCTGCTGGCCGAAGCTTTGCGCGATCGCGACCTCGAAGCGCTCTATCTTTCGCCCGCCGCCCGCCGTCTGTTACAGACTCCGGAACCGGACGAAGCGCAATCGGACGAGCCGGAACACGGCGAGTCAGAACAAGGATAGCTGGAACTTTATGCCACGCCTCGAGCAAGCTACGGGGCCGGGCCGCACCAATACCGGTCGCTCAAGCAGCAGCCGGAGCGGTCAGCGGCTCAGCCTGTTTCATGCGCGGCTTAAGGAACGCGGGCTAAAATCAACCGGTCAACGCGATGACATCGTGCGCGTGTTTTTCGATCAGGGCCGCCATATAAGCGCCGAGGAGCTGTACCTCGAGGTCCGCAAGATCAATCCCCACGTCGGTTACGCCACGATTTACCGCACCCTGCGGTTGCTGACCGAATGCAAGCTGGCCGCCGAGCGCCATTTCGGTGGCGACCAGGCCCGCTACGAAGCGGCCGGCAAGCATCATCATGATCATTTCATCTGCGAAAGCTGCGGCAAGATAATCGAATTTGAAAACGAAGGTATCGAGCGGATCCAGGAAGCGGTGGCGCGCGAGCTTGGCGCCGAACTAACCCACCATCGGCTCGAACTTTACGGCATGTGCGCCGATTGCGGCCGCAAGGCCCATCAATAAATTCCGGAGGATTACAGCTTGGCATCAGCGCCGAGAATGCTCGAAGGCTATCGTGTACTCGATTTCAGCCATTTCGTGGCCGGGCCCACCTGCGCGCGGATTTTGGCCGAAATGGGCGCTGAAGTGATCAAGATCGAGCGCGGCGAGCAAGGAGAGCATACGCGGAATTTCGGGGTGGTCGCCGATGGGATGAGCACCTACTATTTTCAGCATAATCACAGCAAGCTCGGGCTGGCGCTCGATCTGCGGCAACAGCGCGCGCGCGATCTGATCCTTCAAATGATTCCGAAGATCGATGTGGTGGTGGAGAACTTCGCGCCGGGCGTGATTGCCGGAATGGGGTTTGGGTACGAGACGTTGAAAAAGCTCAATCCCAAAATTGTCATGTGCTCGATCTCGGCGGCCGGCCAGACCGGCCCGCTCAGCCGCATTCCGGGGTACGACTACGTTGGGCAGGCCTATGCTGGGATCACGGAACTAATCGGCGAGCCTGATCGGCCGCCGGTGGTGCCCGCGATGGCGATCGGCGATATCTCTACCGGGGTCGCGGCCGCGATGGCGATCGGGTTCGCGCTGCTTCATCGCGAGCGCACCGGCGAGGGTCAGTATATCGACGCTTCGATCGTCGATACCTATTTCCATATGCACGAGATCAGCGTGCCGGTGGTGGCGCTGCGGCCGGGGCGATACAAGCCCAAGCGCACCGGCGCGTTGCATCCCAATATGAGTCCGTGCGGGGTGTTCAGCGCCGGCGACGGTTACCTTTTTCTGATCGTCCAGCAACATGAGATGCCACGGTTATGGCGCGCGATGGGCAATCCGCCGGAGCAGGAAGACGCACGCTTCGTCACCAATCGCGATCGGATGAAAAACAATGCGGCGATTAGAGAAATCATTCAAAAGTGGCTGAATGGCTTCCCCGATCGCGACGCGGCGCTGGCGCAGCTCGAGGCCGAGCGGGTGCCCTGCGCGCCGGTGCTCAAGCTGGAAGAGGCGATGGCGCATCCGCATCTGCGCGAGCGCGACACCGTACGCCACACCAGCGATCGCGCGATCGGCAACTTCGACGTACCGGGCATGCCGGTCAAGTTTTCAGGCTGGCCGCAAAAAAGCGATCTGCGGGCGCCGCGCGTGGGCGAGGATAATGCCCGCGTGATGCGCGACCTGCTGGGCCTCTCCGCGGCTGAGATCGAGCAACTGCATACGGAAAAGATTTTGCTTCGCGGCCCCGCCGCAGGCGGTGATCGTCCGGCGAAAGGTTAATGCTCCGCCTGCGCGAGACCGCGGCGCAGGGCCTCTTCGAGTGCGCCGATATTGAGCTCGTGCCCCTGCGCCATCACCGTTAAAAATGCTTTGAGGTTCTCATCCGGGATGGCGGGAATCTTCTCGTTGATTCGCTTGATCACCCATCGTTGACCGCGATTAAGCAGTGCGAGCTTATCCGGCAGCGCGGCGATCGCGCGCACTTTTTCGACAAAATCGCCAGTGCGGTTCGACGGCTTGCCGCCCAGCCGCCGCACCTGCCCCGCCAGTTCACCGGCATAGTAACCCTCGTCGTGACCGACTTTCTTCAGCAGCTCGCGCAGTTCGGCGGACTGCGCCAGATCGATGAGTTCATGCAGCACGCGCCCGCCGGCCCGCTCCGCCTCGCCCATCAGATTGAGAAAATCTTCAAGCTCCTGGTCCATCGTGGTCTTCCCTTTGCGCCCTCGGGTGCGATCATAGCGCCGGCGTCAGCGGACAGTATGCCTGTCCGAGCGTCTCCCGCTGAATCGCGACCCGCGCAAGCTTTATCGCTGGCGACAGCAACCGCATCATTGCCGGACTCAACACGCTGGCGTTGCTCGATTCGCCGCTGAGCCTGTCGATCAAGCCGGGCTGCTGCGGCAACTCAACCAGCTCGACCTTTTGTTTGGGATCGAGTTTGGCCAGCCGCTTGGCCTCATTCAGCGCGGCGTCAAAACCGCCGAGCGAATCGACCAGCTTATTTTTAATCGCCTGCTCCCCAGTCCAGACCCGGCCCTGCGCCACTTGGTTGACCTGGTCAACCGTCAAATGACGCTGTTTAGCGACAATCTTCAGGAAGAACTGGTAGGTATTGCCGAGTATCTGGTTGGTGAAGATCTGCTGCTGGGCCGGCGTAAAGTCAGTGAACGAATCGAACATGTTGACGTTGGCTCCGCGCGATACATCACCGGAATTGATTCCGAGTTTGGCCGCCGCGCTCGCGATATTGAACTTGCCGCCGAGCACGCCAATCGATCCGGTGATGGTGCCAGGTTCCGCGAACACCCGGTTCGCAGGCATCGCAACCCAATAGCCGCCCGACGCGGCATAGCCCGACATGCTGACCACCACGGGTTTGCGACGGGCCGTCAGTTCGACCTGCCGCCGAATCAGTTCAGAGGCGATTACCGATCCTCCGGGTGAATTGATCCGGAAGATCACCGCCCGAATCGAGTCGTCATCGCGCGCTTTTTTGAAAGCCTTGACCATCTCGTCTGAACCCATTGAAGTGCCGCCGGGCGAGAGCAGCGGGTCGAAACCGCCCTGCCCGCGTGCGATCGCGCCGTCTCCATAGACCACCGCGATTTGAGGCTTATGGCGAATCGAAGGGATAATCCAATCGCGGGCGTAATCTTCATATTTGAGGACCGGGTGAAGCTTGCCGCCGTGATGTTTGATTCGATCGCGGAACTGATCATGGTACTCGAGACGATCGATCAGCTTGTCCTGCAAGCCCTGCTCCGCCGTCATCGGCGCCTGATCGACGAAACCTTCGATCGCTGCGGCGCTCATGTGGCGCTGGCTCGCGGCCTGCGCCACGATCTGGCCGTACATATCGCTCACCAGCGCCTGATCCTCTTCATGCTGGGAGGGGGTGAAATCCTTTTCCGTGAAAATATTGGCGGCGGTCTTGTACTTACCGATCGAGTACATGTCGGGCTTGATACCGATCCAGTCGAGCGTGCCGCGCGCGAAAATCTCGCGCACGCTGACGCCAACCAGATTCAATTCGCCCTGCGGCATCATCGAGATGTTCCCGGCTGCGCTCGCCACCAGATAAGGAGTATTGCCGGGACCGAAGTCTCCCGCCGATTCCATATAGGCCGCGGTCCACTTGCCATGGCCGGCGAAGTCCCGGATCATCGCGCAAAGCTCCTGCGCCTGGGCGAGTTCCATATGAGGATCGTAAATCTCAACCGCAAGGCCGGCGATGCGCGCATCGGCAGCACCATCGATCAGCGCCTTGCGAACCCGGTTGAGCGGCGTTTCATGCTCGCCGACCAAACCCGCAAATCCGCTATTGCCACGTTCGACTACCGGCCCATCGAGTTGGAGCACCAACACCGAATTGGGCTGCACGCGGTGGTTGAAGTAGTCGACCACCGCCACGATCACGAACAGCACGATCGCCGTGATCGCGAGTTTGATTACTTTGCGAAGGAAGCTTCTGACCATGCGATTTCTCCGTTGTCCGCTGTCCAGCCAAGCGCGAATCTGACCATCCGCTTGATCGCGCAAACCAACAATAGCAATCCCGGAGCGAACATTCCGCGATGAGTTGGCAGTCGAGCGGTGTCGAAACCATACCTGAAACCGCGCCGCTGCGGACCCTTTCGCGTCGACGCGAGGCGGCCCTCGTAGCCGCCGGCGCCATCGCTTTCGCGGCAATATTCTGCTGGCCGATTTTGACCAATCTTACCGTTGCCGGCGTACGGTTCGATTGGGATTTCACGTTGACCCCGGTCTGGGCCGGATATTACAGCATCGTTCACTTTCATCAGTTTCCATTCTGGAACCCGTATGAATGCGGCGGCGTGCCCTTGTTCGCCGATCCGCAAGCGCGCCTTTTCACTCCATTTTTTTTATTGAGCCTGCTGTTCGGCCCGATCGTGGGGGTCCATCTCGAAGTACCGATCCATCTGGCGATCGGATGGGCCGGCGGCTATGTGCTCGGACGCGTACTGGGGATGCGTCCGATCGGCGCGCTATGCACCGCATGCGCCTTCTGCGGCAGTTCGTGGTTTTTTCTGCACGTCGCCGAGGGCCACATGGTTTTCGTCCCGCTCATGTATACCCCATGGATCGTGGCGTTTGCATGGCTAGCGGTGGACCGGCGGCGGCTGTCATGGGCGATACTGGGCGGCGCGCTGGTCGCGATCACGGTCGGCGAGGGCGGAGTCTACGCCGCAACCTATCAGATGATCGTCGTCGTGCTGGTGATGGGCGCGTGGGCAGTGCTCAGTACGAGCCTATGGCCGCTGTGGGCCACACTGCTGACCGGAATTTTCTCGCTCGGCTTCGTGGCCATCAAGCTGGCGCCGGCGATCGCCTTCTACATACGGTTTCCCCGTCCGATCGACAGCCCTTTTTGGACGGACTTTTCAATCCTGATGATCGCGCTGTTCTCCCACAATCAGGACCATGCGCGCGCCGGCCTGGGATGGGGATTTCATGAATACGGCGCCTATATCGGATTGTTTACGGTGCCCGCGATCATCGGGCTGTTTCGCCCGCGGCGGGCGATTCCGTGGGCAGTAGCGGCGTTGATTCTGTTCCTGCTCGCCCTTGGCGATATCTCGCCACACGCGCCGTGGACCGTGCTCCATCGGCTGCCCATGTTTCGTTCGGAACGCCTGCCCTCACGTCTTTTGATGCCTTTCGTTTTGATGATCGCGGTGCTCGCGGGCTTCGGCATAGACCTGCTTTGGAGCCTTCGCAACTACTGGGGAAAACTCATCGCGGTGGCGCTGTTGGTGGCAGGCACGGCGGATGGCTTTATCGTGAGCACGCCGAATCTGCGTTACGCCTTCGGCTATCCGCTCCCACGCATCACTCATCACGCGGCTTTCAGACAGTATCGGGCGCCCTATTACTACGTGAATATGCTGCGAACCGGGCTCGCCAACGAGGGCGCGATTCAGTGCTACGAGTACACCGCGATTCCAACCAGCGTGATCGGTTATAACCAGCCCGGGTACCAGGGCGAGCAACATCTGATAGATTCCGGATCGGTCACGCTCCTGCGATGGTCGCCAAATGCGCTCAGCTATCGTGTGAACGCAAGCATCCCAACCGTGCTGGTGATCAACCAAAATTACTTTCCGTCATGGCGGTTGAGCAAAGGCAGCGGCCGCGTTATCGAGTACGGCAATCTGCTCGCGATAAAAATCCCGGCTGGCGCGCAACAACTGGACCTTTATTATTTCGACTGGCGTTTCATGCTCGGAGCAGTCGAAACCCTGCTCACGATCATTGCTGCCCTGCTGTTATGGCGCGGTGAGATCCCCTGGGCGCGCTGATCGATCAATTTCCTTCGGCGCACATCGCCGCCATCGAGATATCGATAATGGCCGACCCGCGTCAGCCGCAGGCTGGTGGTTATCTCGGTTCCGGACAACGTGAGCCGCGTCGCGACGGTGCTGGTTTGGGATCGAACTTTCGTAACGCCGCCGATCAACGCTTCCGCGATTACCCGCCCGGCGGTGGCATTGGCGGGCGGAAAATCCGATCGCAAGCCGAGAACCTTGGCGATCGTCGGGGCCACGTCGAGGTTGCCAGTCGGCAGCATATCGACGAACCGTCGGCGGAAATCGGGACCGATAGCGGCGCAGAAATTGTGCAACTCGCGCTCGCCGGCCGCGCCATGCACGCCCATTCCAGTGGTCATCCGGGCGGACGATCCAATCGCATCGATCGTACCGGGCACCGGATCGAGCAAGGGCTGCGAGGCGTTTTTGACCGTCCGCTGTCCCTGCGGACCAAGCATCAAAGCCGGGTTATCCGGCCCCGTCAGGCCACGGTTACTACGGTCAGGATATTCGCGCATCGAGATAATCAAATCGGGCGAACGTAGTGGATCGTAAAGACCAAACGCGCGCTGGTCGAATACCCCCGCGAGCTTCGCAACGCCTTGCGATCCACCTGCCGGATCGCGCGCGAAGATCGGGCCGCACCAACTCTGGGCGGCGGCGAAATCGACGATTTTTTGCAGCTCCGATCCGCGCGCCTGGTCAGACGGGAAGGCGTTCGGTGAGAGATAAAGCAAAGTCGCGCCCTGACTTCCCACCACCACCAAGTCGTCGCTTTTCTCGGATCGTTTCAAACCTGCCGCGACCAGTAACCCGGCAATATCGACCATCTTATCGGCGGTCGCGAACCCATGATCGGAAACCACCATCAGATCTACCCGATCAGCCACTCCATCCGCCGCAATCGCGGATCTCAGCCGGCCGAGATTGTGATCGTCATTCGACAGCGCCGCCAGCGCCAACTGAGCACCCAAACCGGTGATATGCTGCGTGATGTCCGGGTTGCGCTGCCATAACACGATCAACGCGGGATGGCCGGCCTTGCTGGCCGCAATCGCGGCGGGCAGCGCCTGCGCGATAACCGCGTCGGTGTACCATGAATCGCGCGCCGCAAAGGGAACCGCGGTGACGCGAAGATCCGGCAGCGGTCCGATTCGTTTTACCGTCGCCGCGGAAACCGGGATGTCATCGGTCATGAACAGCCAGGCTTTCGAGTTTGTGCCGCCGTCCCCCGCACCGGTGAAGCGGTCAGTGTCGAACAGAAAAGTGGGGCCGGTTTTATCCAGCACCGCCAGGTAACCGTCGGCCCGCATCACGCGCTGCCCGATTCCAGGCATGGGAATCAGCTTGCCGTCGAACATTCCGGGCTGATTGAGCGCGATCAGATTGGCCGTACGCTCAAGGCCGATCGGATCGGCGATGGCTTTCAGCTTTACCGGATCGACCGGCAGATGCTTCAGCGCCGGCGTCAGGTACATTGCATCGGCGAAGATGCCGGCGTCGCCCGGCGGATAACCGGTGGCGATCGCCGCCGCGTTAACCATCGTAACGGTAGGGAATACTGAATGATGATGCGCGAAGCGCACGCCCGCCTGCTCCAGCGCATACAGATTCGGCGTCACGGCCTTGGTAACCAGATCGGGCCGCAGACCATCCCATACCATCAGCACGAAAATACGGCCATGCGGGGCAGCGGCGAGCGCGCTGATGATCGCGGGGCTCGGCGCCAGAGAAAACAGCAAGCATAGCCAACAGATCCAAAACAGTTTCATCCAACTCGAAACCTCTCCTTGAAAAAGGCCAGACTGCGATCAATGCCTTTCCGAGTCTCAATTGACGTGCGAGATCGCGCAAAGCGCAGGATTGTTATTACATCGGAATCATCATCGGCCAACAATTGAACGCTGCCGAATGCTGCGCCTTTCGTTTCGATTTGGTAGCGTCATGGCCTGACGATGGAGGTGCTGGTTTGCGTATCGCATTGATTGGACAAGCCGCGTTCGCTGAAAAGGCCCTCGAAACACTGCATGCGCGCGGTGAGGAGATCGTTCATGTCTTCGCGCCGCCCGATCCACCCTCGGGCCGCCCCGATCCGCTAAAGCGCAAAGCTATCGAACTGGGCCTTGCGCTGAGCCAACCCAAATCCTTCAAAAGCGACGAGGCCTATCAGCACTTCGTGTCGCTGAATGCCGATCTCGCGGTATTGGCCTTCGTGACGATAATCGTGCCCGAACGGGTTTTGTACGCACCCCGATTTAAATCGATCTGTTTTCATCCGTCGCTGCTGCCGCGCCGGCGTGGAGCGAGCGCGCTGAACTGGGCAATAATCGACGGTGATCGGGAAACCGGGGTGAGCTGGTTCTGGCCCGACCAGGGAATCGATACCGGGCCGCTCCTGATCCAGCGCACGGTCGCGATCGGACCCGACGACACCACCGGCTCACTTTATTTCGACAAAATTTTTCCGCTGGGGATCGCCACGCTGGGCGAAGCGATCGATTTGATCAAACACGGCGATCCGCCGGCCATCGCCCAGGATGAAAGCCGCGCCACGTATGAGCAGCCATGCCGCGCGGAGCAGGCCAGAATCGATTTTTCGAAGCCGGCCGATGTGGTTTATAATTTGGTGCGCGGATGCGATCCGCAACCCGGCGCTAACGCGGAATTGAGCGGCCGCCGGCTGACCCTCTATGACGCGTCACTGAACCCCGAAGCGCCCGCGGAAACGGCCGGCACCATCGTTGGGATCGATGGGGCCGGAATGCGGATCGCGCTCGCGGGCGGCACCTTAACAGTTAGGCGCGTGCGCTTGGCCGATAGCGGCAAAAAGCTTGCGCCGGCCGATCTGGTTGCGGAGGGATTGACAATCCGCGCGAAATTAACCTGAGCGGACCATACACGACTGCGGGCCAGCGGGTTCTTTCCCAGACCGGTTTGGAGTACGATCCGGCCCTTCGCATACGTCTTTACTCCGGAGCCTTCAAACCGAAGGATGATTAACTGGAGATAATCGCCATGAAACTTTGCGTTGGGACCAGCAAGGGAATCGTGATTCTCGATCCGGCGCGCGGTGGAACGCCGGTGATGGTTTTGGCGGAGCCGTCGGCAATCTGGTGTATCGCGCAGGACGCGGAGGATCGGGCGGTAATCTACGCGGGCGCGAACGGATTTATGACCTCGGGGCGTGGTCGCGGGGTGCTGGCGCGATCGCGCGATGGCGGTCGAAGCTGGACCGATATCACGCCGAGTCTGGGCACGGACGAGGACGTATGGGCGCTGGGTGCGCCGCCGGACCGTCCCGGCGAAATATTCGTTGGCACTTCGCACGCCCGCCTGTTTCGCAGCTCGGATCGGGGGTTGAAGTTCCGCGAATGCCTCGCCTTCCAAAAGGTACCGGGACGCGATCGATGGACTTTTCCGCCGCCCCCGCATATCCCGCATGTGCGATCGATTTCCTTCGATCCCAATCAGTCCTCGACCATGTACGTTGGCGTCGAGGAAGGCGGCGTGTTTCGCTCGCGCGATTTGGGAGATTCGTTCGAAGCGCTGAACAAAGGCATCTACACCGATATCCATACGATCGCGGTTGATCCCGCGAACTCACGGCGCCTGTACGCGACTACCGGCGACGGCTTCTATCTGTCGGAAGATGCCGGCGCGGCCTGGCGGCATATCACGGACGGACTAACGCGCAGCTACACCGTCCCCCTGCTGGTACGGCACGGTTCGGCAGCATCGGTGTACACGGCCGCTGCGGCGGGTCCGCCGCCGGGCTGGTCACGGCCGGCAGGCGCTGACGCGCGATTTTTTCGCAGCGACGACAATGGATGGAGCTTTCAGCCGATCGGCTCCGGCGGCGAAGGAACCCGCGGCATGGTGATGCGGTTGCGCGAAGATCCCGAGGCCGGAGATGGCTTCTTTGGCGTACTGAACGAGGGAACGGTGATTCGTTCCGAGGCTGGCCGCGACCGCATCGCGGCCATCGCCAGCGGACTTCCGCCGGCCTACGACCTCGCGATTATTCCCTGAGGCGGCGCAGCTAACGCGCGACTCGATCCCGCAGATGCTCCGGCTTTATCGTGAGCACGGGACACGGTGCGCCGCGCATCACACCCTCAGTCACGCTGCCCATGAAGAAGTGCGGCAGGCCGGCGCGGCCATGCGTCGCCATCACGATTAGATCCGCATTGATCTCCTTCGCCACCTCGACCACCGCATTAGCGGTCTCGGAGATGAACGCACCGCGCACCACCAGCTCGTGCTTCATGCCCTGCAAATATTTTTGCGCGATCTCCTCCAGCATGCTGCGCGCCTTGCTTTCTTCCGCGCTGCCCACATGCTCGGAAATCGAGGCCTCGCCGAGGGCCGGCAAGGTCGGCACCACGTGCAGCAGGTAGATCGTTGCGCCGTTGCGCTCGGTCATCTCTTTGGCCAGCGTCATCGCGGCGACGGAATTCTCATCGAATTGCACCGGACTTAAGATCACTCGGAATGGGTATGCCATACTGACCAGTCCCTCCTCGGCTGCGGTTCGTTCAAACGATATTCGCACGAGCGTGGCAAGCGCCCACCTGCTCGCCCATGGATCAAGCGGCGGCGCTGGATTGCTCGATGCCCGAGCTCATGAAACGGGGCAGCACCTCGTTCGCCATCAGGCGCATCGATTTGACCCACGGCGCAGGATGGTCGAGGTAATCGAAGCCTAACAACAAAAGCGTGCCGAATCCGCCGACGCTCTGGTACATCTCCTCGAGCTTTTGAGTAACGGTTTTCACCGATCCGACCAGCCATCCGTGATCGAACAGATACTCGGGCGTGAGCTTTTCGTCGGCCATATTCGGGTCGTCCTTCATATACTGAATCATCCCGACGTCAGTCATCAGCGGCAGCAGATATTGACGCATCATGCGGCCCATCGCACCGTTGATGCAGGCCTCGTAGGCTTCCTCATCGGTATCAGCCACCAAGGTCTCGCGCACCATGCGCCAGTTGCGGCGATCAGGCTTGCGCCCGGTCCGATCCGCGCCCTCCAGCACCGCTTCCCAATGGGTTGCCGCATATTGCGAGCTGAGATTGAGGGTCATCGGGATAAATCCGCGTTCGCCCGCCAACTTCAGCGTCTCCGAACCTGGACTCATCCCGGCGACTCCGATCGGCGGATGGGGTTTCTGAAACGGCTTCAGATGATGGCGCAGAGTGCGCATCATAGGATCCGGTACATTCACCTTCCAGAACTTGCCCTGGTGCTCGAAACCGCCGTCGGATTCCCAAATCTTGAGAATCATGTCGAGCGACTCCCGCGTCATCTCGCGGTTGAGGCCTTCAACCTGGAACAGCTTCGAGTCGCTCGGCAGGCCACCCGCGCCGATTCCGAACATATAACGGCCCTGCGCCAGATGGTCCATAAAGGCCACGCGGCAGGCGAGTTCGGCCGGATGATGATACGGCAGCAGATGCGCTCCCGAGGCGAGTTTAATCCGCCGGGTCTGCATCAACGCTTGTGCGATCAGGAGGTCGGGAGCGGGATTGGGCTCCCACGGCGCCGTGAAATGCTCGCCGATCCAGGCTTCGTGATAGCCGAGTTCGTCGGCCATTCGCAGCATCTCCAAATCCCACCCCTGACCGGCTCTGAGGTCCCGTTCCGGCGGATGCGACGGCATCAGGAAGAGTCCCAGATTCATATCTGCCTCCTGCATCGCGATCGGTATGCGGATCGCGCTTGTGCTCCTTCGTACCACGTTTCCCGCCGATCATGAACCGCTGCAACATCAAATATTGATGAGCCTGAAACGACCCTCGCCAAGGCTCGATTGACAGGCCGGTAAGACTGGATTTAGGTAAGAGCGTCCGCGGCGGAAATCGGCTTGAACCCGTGGGCCCGGCTATAGGAGCAAAATCGATAGTGGATGGAATCGTCGAGCGGCTGACACGCCGCGTAGCCCAGCGCACCTCGCGGCGCAGCTTTCTGGTGAGACTTGGAAAACTGGCTTTGGGCGGCGCGATGCTGCCGTTGCTGCCGATCGATCGGGTCACCGGCAAAGCCCATGCGCAGGGCTACAACGAAGAGCACGCCGCCGGCGAGGGCGGTGGCGAGACCTCCTGCGACTACTGGCGCTACTGCGCCTTCGACGGCTTCCTGTGCAGTTGCTGCGGCGGATCGATTACCGAATGTCCGGCCGGAACGGTGGCCTCGCCCACCGCGTGGGTCGGCACTTGTAAGCATCCCAGCGACGGCCGCGCTTATATCGTCGCCTACCGCGACTGCTGCGGCAAAGCTCAGTGTGACCGCTGCATGTGCGATAACAATCAGGGCGAGATGCCCATCTATCGAACCCAGCTCAACAACGACACCGTCTGGTGTTTCGGCTCGAGGGAGATGACTTATCATTGCACCACGGCCGTCATCCTTGGAGAAAAAGTCTAGCCGGCTGGATGGGGACGGCCGGAGGCGGATCCGTTTCGCGGCGCCGAAAATGCCAGATGAAGGGCGCGCTTGCATTCGCGTTTTTATCAATGATCGCGACAGGTGTGTTCGCCGGCGAACATCCACCGCTTTCGCACGATAAATTCTCCGCTCCGGCACAGCTTTACGTGATGAATTGCTGGGGATGCCACCAGCCGCATGGCGAGGGGATCGCGGGCGCGGTGCCGCGACTCAAAGATACGGTTGGATATTTCCTTCAGGTACCCGGCGGGCGCGAGTATCTGATCGAAGTTCCGGGCGTGGCCGGATCGTCGTTGAGCAATGCCCAGGTGGCGCAGGTGATGAACTGGATGCTGTCAGCCTTCAGCAGCGATCAGCTTCCGACTGACTTCAAGCCCTATACCGAAGCCGAGGTGGCGAAGTACCGCCCTCACCAGCTGAACAATATCGGCGTCGTGCGGGCCAGGCTGGCGTCGCAGCTTGCGGCCCAGGGCATCAAAATCCCGTCCGATTAGTTATTTCAGACTTCCCGCCGCCCTTTTCGAGATATTCCTGAATCGAGGCCATGCCCATCTGCCTGGCCTGTATCAGGCTTTCAAGATGTTCTCTGGTATTGATCAGGCCCTTGGCCCTGACCACGCCCGATCCGTCGATCAGCAGCCCATAAGGCAACTTGCCGATACGGTAGGTCATGCCCAACTCACCGGATAGCACATAAGGAAAATGGTCGAGTTTGTGATCTTCGACGAAGAGGCGCTGATCGTCTACCTCGCCATCGCTGGCGAGCACGGTATCGAGCCAATCGGATTCGCTTTGCGCCACCGACTTGATGATCGGCAGCAGTTTCTTACATACCGGACAACCCGGCGCGACGAACATCAATAATAAGCTATGGCCGTTGTCGCGCGGGCCACCAATTCGAACCGTTCCGCGCCCGAGGAAATCAGGAATATCGAACCGCGGAGACGGTTCGCCCTCCTTCGGGCCATGGTCGAGCGTCAGCGCGCCCATCGGTGTTATACGCTCATGCAGCACCCCGATTTGCCGCAGCAGCGCCAATACCAGAGCCGCGAGGCCGAGCACCAAAACCCACAAAACGGCTTGCGAGATCAGGAGCGCTTCAAGCATAACGAGTGCCCAGCTCGCGAAGCTTTGACAGATTGGCGAAGGCGTAATTGGCGCCGGCATAGAGCACCAGCAGCGTGACGACACCGGCCGTGACGGTGAACCAATCGAATAAGCTCAGCGCGCGATCGTCGGCCCGGCAGGAAGCGATGGCAACCATCCCCATGAGCATCACATTGCGGATCACCAGCCACCAGCTAAGCGTCTGGCGCAGGGCCGGTCCGAAGCATCCGCAGTCTACGTCATAACGGCCGCGCATCAGATTGATCACGATCGCGGCGGTGAAGGCGAATGTCAGGCACAGCAGCACGATCGATCCCATCACACGCGTCACTGGCATCACGATCGCGATCGCGCCGGAAAGCTCCGCGATCGGAACCGCATACGCGAAAGGCCGGGCGAAAAACTTCGGCAGCATTCGATAATTGACCACCGCGCCCTCGAAGGTTTCAAGATTGCGAAACTTCATTAACGCCGAGGACGCAAAAACCAGCGCGGCGGCCAGCGCCGTGATCCAGAGCAGCACCGGATCGATCATTTGACACTCGTGCTCTGCGCCGCCGGCGATGAGCCGGGCGCTGCGATCGGAGATGGTCCATAAATGAGCCACGGCGATCCCAGCTCTTTGATGGTCCCGGAATAGGTATGCTTGAGCGCATCAAAAACCTGCATAGTGCCGTTGTCGTGAGAGGCGGCGAACAGCAACGGATGGTCGTCATCCTGGGTCACATAAATTGAATCGGCAACCTGGGGCAGGACCATCGTGGCCACTTTCTTTTGCTGCTTCAGATCGTAGATCCAAATCTGCGTGCCGGACTCCTCATGTGTCCACTCGCCACCCTGATGCATCAGCACGTACAGCAGTCCGCGCCGCGGACTGACCGCTTCGAGTTCCCATCCTCCCGGTAGCCAGTGCGCGGCCCTGTCCTGATCGCTGAGCATCGCCCACGAATTGCCGGGATTTGCGGTGTCGCCGCTGAGATCGACCGGATAGACCATTCCATCATAGGAGACGAAGTAGACAGTTGCGCCGATCATCACCGGCTGATCGAAAACCGGATCTTTGTCCACGTTGAAGAACGGCTTGGCGCGGTTTTTGGCCGTAGCTTTACCGTCGTCGCCGAACGTGATCGTCATCAGCGCGCCGTCGGCGCAGATCGCCGTGAACCTGCGATTCCCCGAGACCAACGCCTGGGTGCATCCGGGGGTATCGATCTCGCCGAGCACCTTCCTGCTTTTGAGGTCAACCACGGTGGTCGAGGTGGCCGGCGTCAGATTGGATATAAGTACAAACCGATTATCAGGCGTGAGGCCGATTGAGTAGTGCTTCGGATTCGAGAGCAGGCGCTTCGGCGGCAGGATCACCTCGCCGGTCGGTTTAAGCGTGGTGGTATCGAAAATCGAGAGGACATCGGTGCGATCGCCGCGCGTGCCACGACTGTAGTAGGTATCGGCAAGGTATAGCGACTTGTGATCGGACGAGAGCGCGAACACGCTGACATAGCCGCCGCTGACCATGCCCTCGAAACCGAGCGTGTCGCCATCGATGATCGATAATCGCGCTTCCATAGAGTTGCTGATCGGATCGAGCACATAGACCCAATGTGGTCCGGGCAACGGCAGCACCCGCACCGTGCTCTTCTCGGGCAGGTTCTCGGATCGCGCCGGAAGGGCCAACAAACCAGCGGCGATTACGATCGCCAGTGTCCCGGCGATTTTAGAAATCCAGGTAGCGTTGGTCATTGGTCCCCTGCATCGGTAAGCTTGGCTGAGCGTAAATACAGGCCGCGCCGCGCTTCGTTACTTCCGTCCGGTACGATCGCCCAACCAATCGAAGGAGGCATTATGCAGGCTCCCCGTCCCAAAGTCACGGTCGAGGCCGAACCATTCATTCCGTACGTAAAGGAAGCTGATTATCCCGCTCAGCTCAAACCGGTGCTCGAACCATATCAGCGCCGGATGGGCTTCGTGCCGAACGCGCTCAAGCTATATATGCATCGGCCTGAAATCGCGGAAACGCTGTGGATGCTCAACAGTAAAATCATGCGCGATCCTTCGTCCACCCTCGATCGGCAACTTAAGCGCAAGCTGGCCGCGGTCGCCTGTTCGATCAACGGATGCGCTTATTGCACCGCGCATTCGTGCTCGATGCTCAAGAAGCCGCGCGGACTCGACGGCGAAGAGGGCTGGGGCTTAAGCGAAGCGGAATTGCAGGCGATCGTGAACGGCACGACGATCCCAAAGGATGACTTCGAGCGGGTATGCTACGACTACGTACGCGCCGCCTCCACTGATCCGACCGCCGTGCCGGACGAATTGTTGCAGCGGCTCGGACGGCATCTGAGCCCGCCGCAGGTGATGGAGCTCGCCTGCGTGGTGGGTTTCTGGAAATTCTACAACACCGTACACGACAGCCTGCATATTCCGATCGAATCGTCGCTGCTCGGGGATACCGGATATGTCGATCTGGCGCCAACTCACGCCTTTGGGAATGCGGATTAAATTCTGCGCCGCAAGGAAATCGGCGCGCCGAGGCGGACAGTCAACCCGCCCCGGCTGGGCTTTTGTTCACACCTATTTGAGAAGAATAGGAGTCAGCAGACCAAAATTCTGTTGGGATGTACTTGAAGTGTCCGAGCTCGGAAGCGTGCCGAGATAGTATGCGTCGATACTGGCATTATTGCCGGTCACCGCGTCGATAAACATCAGAGCAAAATTCACGATTGGCACGCTCGATTCACCATTGCTTCCGCTGAAATCGACCATCGGCACCACCACCAAACGCGGATCGTAAGGCGATGGACTGGCTGGATTGGCGCTCGGATAAATCGTCTGTCCGAGGCTTATCCGACCCGCCAGACCCTGCTGCGTCGGCCCGGTGATTTGACCGGTTTCGGTGCTTACGTCCTGGCCGATATTAAGCTGGCCAACATAGCCAAGCTCTAAATTTTGCCGATAAACAGCCGCCCCATTGCCGCCCAAGGCAAGCGGCGCCCAGTTACCCGGTCCGAGCTGCCCCCAACTGCCAGTGGTCTTGGGTGCCTTGAGGACGTACTGTTGGCCGACCGTATAGTCACAATTGCCGGTAGAACAGGGCAACCCGACCGGCATCAACCCGCGCGACGTCGGTGTGTTGGACTGGATGCCCGCGGTGGCGGCAGTGCCGACCCCGCCTGTCGTGAGTCCAAGCGCCTTCGCGAAATAGTAGTTGACGTTCCGGTTCACGGTCATTGTGATCGACATGTCATCTGACGCGACAATGGTCGAGACGATCTCGCTCTGTGCGATGCCATTGGTCATGGCATTATTATTAGCGACGGTCTGCGCTTGTGATGGATCGCCCGGCAAATAGTTCGCCCCGGCCAGCACTGCAGCATCCGCCGCTTTCTGCATCTGCACCCAGTTGAAGTAGAGAATGGCGATATCGGTCCCCAGCGCCATTGAACCAAGCAACACGGGCAGAATCAGCGCGAGGATAACCGCGATTTGCCCTCGGTTAAGCTGCTTTTTGAAACGCATCGCATTTTCTCCTGAAACCAATTAATGGCTGCTACCAATCAACGTTGCTGAAAGATACCAAGATAGATTTAACCTTAGATAAGCATGAGTCAAGTGAATAAAAACTAATTGAAGTTAATAGTGAGCGTTTTCGCGTTGATATTTGGCGCAAATTACCCGCGCTTGACATTTTAGCGAAGAAAAGGCGAAATTTATATAATGATTGCGGATCTGGAACTGTTCGATTGCCACGATATTGCTGCCAAAGAGGAGCATCGCGGGGTCACCCTGGTCGAGATGAAAGCCAAGTCGATCCTGAACCGATGCACCAGTCCCGGTACGCCGTTTCGATGGACGATCAATCCGTATCGGGGTTGCGAGTTCGGCTGTGTCTACTGTTATGCGCGGTATACGCATGAGTTTCTCGACCTGCGCGATCCAGACGATTTCGAACGCCGCATCTTCGTCAAACGCAGGGCCGGGGAACTACTTATGCGCGCCCTAGCGCGCACGCCTATCGGCTCGGATGCGATAGCGATCGGAACCGCGACCGATCCTTACCAGCCGGCCGAGCGGGTCTTTCAATTAACCCGTTCGATGCTGCAAGTTTTCGCCAGCCTGGGCGGACTCGAACTTTCTTTGACCACCAAATCTGCACTTATCACTCGCGACCTCGATTTACTGACGCAAATCAATCGGCGCTCACGATTATCGGTCAATTTTTCTTTGATAACGCTCGATCGAAAGCTGCAACGGCTTTTGGAGCCGCGCGCTCCGCGCCCTCCGCTGCGGCTCGCCGCGCTACGCACCCTGCGCGAGGCCGGAATTCGATGCAACGTGCTGATCATGCCGGTGCTCCCGGGAATCACCGATTCCGAAGGCTCGCTCGACCTGTTGATCGCTGCTGCGAGCGCCGCGGGCGCCAACGGAGTTTGGTGGCGAACGCTGTTTCTCAAGCCAGCCGCGGCCAGAAAATTCGTCCCCTTCATTGAACGCAACTTTCCCCGTCTACGCGAACGTTACGATGCGTTCTACGCGACCTCGGCCTATGCGCCCCGTGCGTACAACGAGCGGCTCGGATCGGTCTTCGATCAGCTTCGCAGACGTTACGGCTTTCCACTCGATCGCGAACCGATTGGTCAAAATTCTTCCGCCGCGGCGCACCGTCCCGCAATACAACTTCACTTGGCCGGCTGAGATGATCCCAAGACGGGGATCAGCCTCGCAGTTGCCGCTCGGAGCCTGGCAGTTTCACTACGGCAACGTCCCCGTTGCATCGCTGCATCGGCAAATAGCTTTTTGGCGCTTTCATATAGGCGGGCTACCCATAAGTGAAGTGTTCGCACCTGGGCGCACGGATTGCTTTAGAACAGCAGTGCCTCGCGGCGGCGCGAATCGGGAAGGGGGACAAGGAGGTGGTCGAAGTGTCAAAACTTTTCTTAATGCCAGCCACGCGAATTGGACTGCTCGCAGTGGCGGCGGTGATGATGCTTTCCGGCGCATTCACGCAAATTGCAACGGTTGAAATGATCGGGCTGGGGCTTTCGCTGGCTGGATGTGTGGTGGTGCTGGGTCCGCTGGTCCGGGACAGCCTGCTTGATGTCCTGAGCCGGTGACCGCGCCGGAACCATCAAGCTTTCTATTTGATTCGGCGGGTTGGCGCGGCGCGATCCGCCCGCGCCAACCCGCGAGTGACGGCGTCCTCCCCGAATTTGCGGGTTACCTCATCGAGCGCCCGGTTAAGCCGGGTATTGCGCGCGAGATTGCGGGAAATGGACGGATTGAACAGATCCATCTGATTCGAGTCGGCGCGTTCCAGTTTATAAAGATGGATTCCGGCCAGCCGGATTTTGTCCGTGACCGGCGCGCGCGTCAGTAGCGAAATCGCCAACTGCGTAATTGCCGCGCCGTCGTCGGTCGCGGCCTCGATCGAAATACTGCGGGTCACCATTGGATAACGGCCCTCGCCCAGCGGACGCGCCAGTTTCAACTTCAAAGTCACGGTTTTGGCGCGCACACCGTCACTGCGCAGACGACGGCCGAGCGCTTCGCCATGAGCGATCAGCGCCCGCTTCAGTTCCAATGAATCCAGTTGGTAATCGCGTTCGAAGGTTGATTCCTCACCATACGACTTGCGCTCCCAGTCGCCGATTACGGCGCGTGGGTCGCGCCCATTGGCCAGTTCGTGCAGATGAGCGCCGAACGCGCCGACCCGGCTTCTAAGCCGAACCAAATCAAAGCGCGCCAATTCGCCGATGGTCTCGATACCAAGCTGGTTCAGACGCGACAGCATCACGCGGCCCACGCCCCACAATCGTTGAACCGGCAGCGGATCCAAAAACGCCGGTATCGCGTCAGGGCCGATCGCCAGCAAGCCATCCGGCTTCGACATGTCGCTGAGTATTTTCGCCGCCATTTTGATCGGCGCGACCCCGACCGATACCGTCAGCCCGGACTCGCTGCGCATGCGGTCTTTGAGCTCCCGCGCCACCGCGATCGGCGATCCGAGCAGACGTTCGGTGCCGGTCAAATCGAGAAAAGCTTCATCGAGCGATAACGGTTCGATCACCGGGCTGAACTGTTCGAACACGCGCCGCACGACGCGCGAGATTTCGACGTACCGATCCATCCGCCCGCATACGAAAATGCCATCGGGACAGAGCTTTCGCGCCTGCGCCGTCGGCATCGCGGAATGCACGCCGAAAGCCCGCGCCTCGTAGGAGGCGGAGGTCACCACCCCGCGCATGCTGCTGCCGCCCACGATCACCGGTTTTCCGCGCAATTCAGGATTATCCAGCACCTCCACCGAAGCGTAGAAGGCGTCCATGTCCGCATGGGCGATCACGCGCGGCCATCGCGCGGCGCCGGCGGCTGAGCCCGAAGATTCGCGATCCACTGGTTAGACCTTCAGCCCTCTTAATGGGACAAAAGTGTACCGATCCGGCAATGATCCTAGCCCTGAGCGGCAAGCTGTGAGAAGACTGACTCGGCCGCGCGTATCCCGCTGCGCACGCAGTCCGGAATTCCCACGCCCCGGTAGGCTGCCCCCGCCAGCGCAAAACTGTTCACCGCGGCGGCCTGCTGTTCGATCTCCGCCACCCGTTCTAGATGCCCCACCTGGTACTGCGGCATTGAACGGGGCCATCGCCACGCATAGGTGAACAGGGGCGCACTGCGGATTCCCAGTATTTCGCGGAGTTCGTCGCGCACCACGTCGATCATCGCTTCCGTACTGAGCCGCATGATCTCCGGATTGAGCGCGCCGCCCACGAACGCCCGCATCAGAACCTTGCCGGTCGGCGCACGATTGAGAAATTTCAGACTGGAAAAACTCAGAGCGGCAATCCGGCGGCGTTCGATCGCGGGCACCAGTACACCGAAGCCGTCAGGCAGATCGGGCATCGCCGCCGCGTCGTAGGCGAGATTAACCGTCGCGCTCGAAACGTATTCGATGCTGGCCAGCGCGCGCGAAAGGTCCGCATCTACCTCCCGCAGCAGCCGCGCGGCGGCATACGCGGGCGCCGCGCAGACTACCGCATCAGCCTCGATTTCGCTGTTGTCGCGCATCACGATCCGCCAGCCCGCGCCGTTGCGCGCCAGATCGATCGCTTCCGCCCCCAGCTTGATCGATTCGCCCAGCCGATCTTCGATCGCGCGCACCATCGAAGCCATCCCGCCGCGCAAACTGAGGAACAGGTTCCAGCGCACGCCGCCTGCGCCACCGGCGGGATTCCTGCGCAGCGCGCGCATGCCGCGCATCAAACTGCCGTGCTCACGCTCGAGCATTACGAACCGCGCGAACGCCGCCTGCATGCTCAGCATCGCCGGATCGCCCATATAAATTCCGGCCGCCAGCGGCTGGACCAGACGATCGAGCGCCTCCTGACCCAACCGCCTGCGCACAAAGCCGGCCAGGCTTTCGTCGCCGCCGCCGCGGCGCGCTTTGATAAACGGTTCGATCAGGATGCGCAGCTTGCCCGTTAACGAAAACAGCGGGGTTTCCAAAATCGGCGCGATCAGCGCGGGCGCGAGCAGCGAGAATCCGCGCGGCACCTCGACCGGTTTGCCGCGATGAATCACGAAGGCGCGCCGATGGGCTTCCAGCGTTCCCATCAGATCACCCTCCAGCCCGAGCTTACCGGCCAAATCGAGCGCCTCAGGCTTGTCTGAAATAAATGAATCGGCGCCAGCTTCCAGCACGAAGCCCTCGCGGACAATCGTATGCAGCGCGCCGCCCGTCCGGGTGCTCGCTTCGAGTACCGTAACCTCGAGCGGAATCTCGCGCGCGGTGGCAAGCTCGCGCAGATGGAACGCGGCGGCCAGCCCGGAAATTCCGCCGCCGACAACTGCCACGCGCTGCGTCATGCGGATGGGATTATCAGGACGCGTCCGCACCCTCAAGCCGACGCCGCACCGTCGCCGCCATCATTCGTATAAATTCCGGATGCGTGCCGACGGTCGGCGCACGGAGCATCCGCACGCCTGCCTCGCGCGCAACCAAGACCGCCTCGATATCGAGGTCGTACAGCACCTCGACATGGTCGCACAGGAAGCCGATCGGCATCACAATTATATCGGGTGCGCCGGGCGCGCGAATCGCCTCGCGGATATCGGGGACAAGCCACGGATCGCGCGGATTACCGCTGCGGCTCTGATACGCGATACTCCAGTTTTCAAATCCCGCCAATGCGGCGGCGCGGCGCGCGGCGGCGGTAAGCTGATCGACGTAGGGACTGGTTGCCGCCATCGCTAGCGGAATACTGTGCGCGGTGAAGACCAATCGTGCGGTGCGGCGATGGGTTTCGTTCAGTGCGCGCGCGGTTTCGGCAATTCGCGCGGCGACCGCCTGTGCAAACGATGGGTGGGCGGACCAGCCTTCAACGTATTCAACTATCGGAGCTGACGCGCCGAGGTCCGATCGCGCCTGCGCGACAGCGGCCTGATAGCGCTCCCAACTGGCCTCGCATTGAAAGGCCGACATGATAAACCCGAGCACGCGGCGCGCACCGGTATGTGCGAGGCTAGCCAGTGTCTCTTCGATATAGGGCGTCCAGTTGCGCATTCCGGTCACAATTGGAATTGCGATTCCATCGCGCGCGAGTTCAGCCTTGAGCGCCTCAGCCTGTAGCAGCGTGAGATCATTGTACGGCGAGCGCCCGCCGATTTTTTCGTAATGCGCCACCACCTCCTCGAAACGATCCGGACTGACCGGGCGGCCGCGCAGCACATTATCGAGGAACGGACGAATCTCCTCGCGGCGGGTCGGTCCGCCGAATCCGATCAACATTACCGCATCGAAGGGCGACCGCATCTGGGATCGCAGTTTACCCCGCGCACAGCCACCGCGCGAAGCCCTCGCGATCTTCTCAAATAGGGCGGCCGAATCGTTTTGAGAGGAATCATGCCAAAACCCCGGAAGTTTGCGGAGGTTGAATTGAACACACAGCCCATCGCTGAGCTACTTGAGCCGGCATCCCAGAATGTGACATCGGTTGTCCGACGATTTTAGGCTCTCAAGCGAGGGGCAATGGACCCAACAAATCCGTCCAAAGTTCTGGATCTCAAATCTGAAAATGAGCTGGGCGCTGGACTCCTTATAGATATAGTCGGCCAGGCAGAAGCCATCAGTGCGGCTGACTGCACTAGTAATGCTCGCTAAGGATAGTGGGCGGGTCTGTGATCACGTTCTGTTCGTGGGTCCGGAAGGATGTGGCAAAGGCACAATTGCGCAGGCGGTCGCTCGCGAACTAGGGGTTAGCATCAGGGTAGCCGATGGTTCAACCATCGAGGCAGCGGGCGATCTTGCCGCCATCGCGGCGAATTTGGAAGAAGGCGATATTCTCTATTTTCAAAATGTTAATCGCCTAAGGCGACCCTTACGGAAAATATTGTCATCCGGAATGAGTGAGTTCAGGCTAAACATCGTTGTTGGGAAAGGCTCGGGGTCTCATCTGATGCCCCTGCTCGTGAAACCATTTACCTGCATCGCGGCTGTACAAAAGGAATCAGATTGTCCATCTGAACTTTTTAACTTATTCAACATCGTTGTCCGAATGCGGCCATACCCTCAAGCTGAGATGGTGCAAATCGCTGAAAGAATAGCGACGAGACTGGGTATCGAGATTGAGGCTTCCGCTCTCGAATTGCTGGCGTCGCTGGCAGACGGAAGTCCTGCAAAAGCCAGTTTGATAATTGCGCGCCTCAACAGCAAACGCGTCACTGAGCACGATGTGCAGCAACTGCTTCCGGTCTTCGGACGCCCTGATAACACGTTCGCGGATCTTTTAAGCGAAGTCCCGCCGGACGTCGGAGCTATTTCGGGAGTGGAATTCGAGCGTTTAGTAACAGCGTTGCTTAGGAAGATGGGTTTCGTAGCCGAAATGACGCGGGTAACGGGTGACGGAGGTATCGACATCGAGGCGCAACTTGATCGCCCTGTCATTGGTGGACGATATCTGTTTCAGTGCAAGCGGTTCGCGGTGGATTCGCCTGTTGGTAGTGCAATGGTCAGGGAATTTTACGGAGCACTTGTTGCAGATCGAAAAGCCGTAAAGGGCGTATTGATCACAACCTCAACCTTTACGCTGCAAGCGCGTGAATTTGCCGCGGCTCTCCCAATTGAATTAATCGACGGCGGGAAACTCTCTCTGCTGCTGCGAGAATATGGCAAGGAGCCCGAGTTGGAAGATTAGCGGGGCTGAGAAGTAGTGCTGTCATTCTGAGCGCAGCGAAGAATCCCGGATGTTTTAGAAAATAACCTGATGTGTTGCTAATCGGTCCCGGTCGGGATGCGAGACCCCGACACGGCGCGCGCGAAGCGAGGCGCGCCGCTGATGGTCCCTCACCGCCCTCGCAAAGGATGCTTGGGCACCTCTCCCGGCGCGGGGAGAGGCTTCTCAGGAGTGCCTCTTCACAGGCATGGACTGGCAAAAGTAACACCTGAACAGGCCGGCAAAATTGGCCTTCGCGCTATCGACCAGCGCGATCGCATGGTCAACCGCGTTTGCGGCAGGATACTGTGGCCGAGATTGAAAATATGACCGGGTGGGCGATCGCTTTAGCTCAAGCGCCGATGCCCTTGAATCGCAGAATTATCTTGACGACGTTAAAGCCGGCTGCGCCCGAGACGGTACCGAAGGCCGAATGTCCGTGCGATGAAGATTCCATTCCCCAGCCACCAGCGATCGGCTGTTTTGCGGTCGCGGCAGCGGGATTCGGCGGCGAACAGATCGTGCCATTGAAGTCTATCTGCTCTATATCCTTGCTGCCGGAAATAAACGCACTGGCCAGAAATGGCGAGCAATCCCCTGCGCTTGATCCAACCTTGAGGCCTTTGTCAATCGTGAAGTCGATTTCACCGTCGCCCTCGGTGGTGTTTTTTCCAATCAAATTGCCGGTGGTTTTTTTATTTTCAAATTCCTGACAGATACACGGCCCGACGAGACACTGGCTGTTATAGGCGGAGGTGCTGCAAGCACCGCCAAGCGTGTTGAGCAGGTCGCCGTTGAACGTAACGCTGACCGGTCCAGCCCAAGCCTGCGATGCCCATACACTAAACATGATCGCCAACAAAGGCGCATACAGAGATTGGATTTTTGACAGGCTCAAAGTTTTTCCTCCGCACACGAAAACAGAAAACAATCTTGACACAACAGGAAATCAATTAAGTAATATTAAGTTCCGATCAAGACAGAATAATCCATAGATATCAAGGTCGGTTAATTTTAGTTCTCTCCGGTATGGGAAACCCGGAATTCTTCGCGGCGCTCAGAATGGCGGCGGTGGCAGTGCGCCGAGTGTCGGGCTGCTTAGCGGGAGGTCAGTTCGTGGACCATGTCCACCAGCGCGATCGCATGGTCGACCGGCGTTTGCGGAAGGATGCCGTGGCCGAGATTGAAGATATGTCCCGGTCGGCCGTCCGCCTGCTCGAGAACGATCTTCACCTGACGACGAATTTCCGCCGTCTCGGCGAGCAGCACCATCGGATCGAGATTGCCCTGAATCGCGACGCCGTTCCCCAACCGCGACCAGGCCTCGCGCAGGTTGACGCGCCAGTCCACTCCGATCACATCGCCGCCCGCCTCGCGCATCGCTTCGAGCAGCCCCGCCGTGCCGGTACCGAAGTGGATTGTGGGGATTCGTCCCGCCAGCGGAGCGAGCGCGGCGCGCGAATATGGCATCACGAAGCGGCGATAATCCGCCGGCGAAAGCGCGCCCACCCAGCTATCGAACAGTTGGATCAAATCGGCGCCCGCCGCGGCCTGCATCTGAAGGTATTTGCCGGTAATTTTCGCCAGCATCCCCATCAGGCGATCCCACGCCATCGGTTCGCGATACATGAAGGTTTTAGTCAGCCGGTAGTCGCGCGAGGAGCCGCCTTCGATCATGTACGAGGCGAGCGTGAAGGGTGCGCCGGCGAAGCCAATCAGTGGACGATCGGGCAGCTCGCGCCGCACAATCCGGATCGCATCGGCCACGAACGACAGCGATTCGGCCGGCTCGATTTCGCGCAGCGCGCTGACGTCTTCGGCGCTCGCCACCCGCCGCTCAATTCGCGGACCGCCGCCCGCTTCATAGCTCAGACCGAGCTTCATCGGAATTAGCGGCAGCAGAATGTCGGCAAAGATGATCGCCGCATCGACGCCCAGCCGCCGCACCGCGGTGACGGTCACCTCGGCCGCCACTTCCGGCCGGGTGCATAATGCGAGGAATCCGAATTTCTCCCGCACTTCGCGATATTCCGGCATATAGCGGCCCGCCTGGCGCATCAGCCATACGGGGGTATAAGGCGCGGCCTCGCGGCGGCAGGCCTTCATCAGCGGATGGTCCGCGAGATTCACGAGCGGCAATTCATGCGCCCCAGACCTCGCGCGCGGTATCGACCACCAGCTTGAGCTTTGCTTCCTGGATGCCGGTTGGGATTGGGTTGCCGGCATAGGCGCTGGCGAAGCCGCATTGCGGGCTCAGCGCGAGCTGATCGAGATCGCAGAATTTCGCCGCTTCATCGATACGCCGCTTAATTTCGTCTTTGGATTCCAGTTCAGGAAACTTGGTCGAGATCAGCCCGAGCACCACCGTCTTGTTTTTCGGAACGAAGCGCAACGGCTCAAAAGTGCCGGCGCGCGGCGTGTCATATTCGAGGAAATACGAATCGACGTTGATTTGGTTGAACAGCGTGTCGGCAAACAGATCGTAGCCGCCCTCCGAGGACCAGTGCCCCTGATTGTTGCCACGGCACAGATGCATCGCGAGGTGCATCCCGGCCGGCCGGCCCTCGAAGCATCGATTCATGATCGCGGGGTAGATTTCGAGCATCAACTTGCGCCAATCCTCGCGGCGCTTGGCCATCAGCTCGCGGGCGTGCGGATCGGGCAGGCAGGGCAGCGTGGTCTCGTCGATTTGGACGTAACGGCAGCCCGCATCGCCGAGCGCCTTCAGCTCTTTGCGAAACGCATCGACCACGTCGTCCCAAAACAGATCCAGGTCGGGATATACCGCGCTGCTAATATTGGCCCGCCCGGCGCGGCAATGGATATGCGTCGGCGACGGCAGGGTGATCTTGACCATCCGCTTGGTCAGCGCGCTCAGGAACTTGAAATCATCGACATGCACCGGCTGCTTCCACTGACTGCGGCCGGTCACCTTGATGTTGACCATCGGAATTTTGTGTCCCTTGCGATCGGTGAAGAACCAATCGCCGGGGGTTTCGAAATCGTACTGCAAGCCGCCGAGCCCCTGCATATAAAAGGCGCTGAAAAAGGTTTCGCGCCGGTACTCGCCATCGGTGACCGACTGCAGGCCAACGCGTTCCTGAAAGGCGACGACCTCGCGGATCGCGTGGTCTTCAATTTCGTGGAGTTGCGCGGGGGTAAGTCTGCCCGCCTTCAGCTCCTCGCGGCCCTTCATCAGTTCGGGCGGCCGCAGAAGGCTTCCCACCTGCTCGGCGCGAAACGGCGGATTATGGGCTGCTGCGGCACTCGCCATAGGAAAGTCTCCTGTTAAACGATTTCGGGAAATAGCGAAGCTCTCGTTAATCTAGACCGCCGCCGGGCTGCTTTGAAAGTAGCGGCACTCTCCTTAGGCGCCAGAATTGGCACGATTGGTGCGCTCATCTGTAGAAGATAAAAGTTCAATCTCATCTTATTTCTTAAAACTATGAAGAACGATGACGATGTCGCCGCGCACAATGGGCAGGGGCAGCATGCCGAGACGCCCAGTGAGATTCCCAAACATGGATGGATTAACATCATAAAACGCGTTTACGCCTCGATGAACCAGAAAAATCTTTCGGTCATCGCGGCGGGCGTCGCATTTTACGGGATGCTCTCAATTTTCCCAGCCTTGGTGGTATTGGTGGCGCTTTATGGCTTTCTGGCCGACCCGGCGACCGTCCAGCATGAAATCAATGCAATCCACGGAATCGTTCCCGGCGAAGCGCAAAACATTATTTCCAAGTATCTGGAATCCCTCGTCCATTCCAGTAACTCGAAACTGGGGTTCAGCCTGATCTTGGGTTTACTGATCGCGCTATGGAGCGCTCGCAATGCCGCGGTAAGCTTGATCGAGGCCCTGAACATAACGTACGAGGAATCGGAAAAGCGAAATTTTCTGCGGTTTCAGGCCGTCGCGATGGGGATGACCATTGCCGCCATCCTGTTCGCCGTTTTAGCCTTGGTTTTAATCGCGGCAGTGCCGGCCGCGTTGGCTTTTCTGCCTTTCAGTGCCGAATTGAAGATTGTCGCATCGCTGATGCGCTGGCCATTGCTGATCGCGATAGTGGTGGTCTCGCTGTCGGCGATTTACCGTTTCGCGCCTTCACGACGGGAAGCAAAGTGGCGATGGGTTACCTGGGGTAGCGTGTTCGCCACCGCACTGTGGGTGGCCGGCTCAATCGCATTTTCTTTTTACGTTTCCAAATTCGGCAGTTACGACAAAACCTTCGGATCGCTCGGCGCCGTCGTCGTGCTGCTCACCTGGTTTTACCTTTCCGCCTATGTGGTGCTGCTCGGCGGTTCGCTTAATGCGGAAATGGAGCGGCAGACAGCGCGGGATACAACCCACGGACCTGAAAAGCCGATGGGTCGACGCGGCGCAATGATGGCCGACACGGTGGCGCAACCACAGGCCTGAAATTCAAACTTAGCCGCATTAAACCTGTGCACATTCGGGCTAAGATTCCGTCACGCGCAATTTCGTCCATGAATAACCTCTATGTCGATTGCGCCATCTATTCGATATTAAGCTCCGCTAGCACCCCCTTAAAGTTATAATGTTTTTCCTGCCGATCAGGCGCGCCCATTGATCGGTTCTGTCATCCTGTTGTGAATGAGAATGCGGCATGCGGCAGCGCTGGCGTTAACAGGATGGTACCTCATGATTCCGCCAGGCCATCTGGCCTCGGCAAGAGTTCGTCATGGGCGGAAGTATCCTGCGATGGTTCCGGATAAGAGCGCACCTTTGAGTGGCTGGTATCCGATCAACTCGTTTCCGACGCAAATGCAGTGCTCGAGCGCATTACATGCCTGGAGTATGCCATCTCACGCGCGCGAGCAGTTCATGATCGCTCACAAAGATCTGAAGGAGAAGGAGTTTTTGACCAAAGCATTGCCGCTCGGGCAGTGCATCCAGTCCAACGATCCCAGAATAAGCATCAAGTAGGCGCCCCGTAATGCGTAAAAGCGGCCGGCCATCGGCCTGTTCGCGGAGATCGCTTCCTGGTTGGTGCCACGGCACCGCTCCGGCGATTGCAGTCGTGATTCCGGAGTCCGGCGCATGACTGCCGCCGGCGAAGGAGGAAGGAGGTTGGTGAATGAGTATTGAACCCGCGGGTCAACCGCGCGAACTTAAGATTCTGGTGGTGGACGATGATCGCGATGGCGCTGAAAGTCTGGCGATCCTGCTTCAACTCTCGGGCCATCAGGTTCGCCTTGCTTATGACGGCAAACAGGCGCTGACAATCGCACGGGAGTTCATCCCCAATGTCGCGCTAATCGATCTCGGTTTGCCCATGATGAACGGATTCGAAGTGGCGCGGCTGATACGCCAGGAACCGGCGCTCAATACTACCGTACTGGTGGCGCTTACCGGGTACGGACGCGAAGACGACAAGCGCGAGTCAGTGAAGGCTGGCTTTGATCATCATCTGGTGAAACCAACCGACTTCAATGCGCTGGAGCAAGTACTGCAAACTGTGGCCGACAGCGAACAAGCGGATAACAGCCGCACGCCGAACTGATTGCAGGTCACAGATTACCTCGGGATTTAGTTACCTCGGAATATTCATATTCGCGGCGCGCAAACACGAACACCTTGCCACCCGCCGTGCAGCCCAGTTCCGTGTACGGGGTGAAATGGCCGATTCCGCTGCGGTTGACCTCATTGATCGCGGCCAGTTCACCCATCTCCGGATGGCCGTGGAAACTCCATAGATCGTCGAAGTAGAACAGGCATCCGGAAGGCGTGAAGGGCAGCAGCCAATCGAGCACGGTTTTGGTGCTGCTGTAATAATCCACGTCGATCGTAACGATCGAGGGCGGCCGCGAGGTCAGTTCGCTCGCGAGCGCCGGCGTCAGGCTGGCTCGAAAAAAGCCCTTGACGAATCTGACATTCCCGCGATTCAAATCGATATGCCTGGCGAGTTTCGCCTGCGTCTCCTCCAGCGAATGACGCAGCATCCCGGCGCGCCATCCCGGATGGTCATCGCGCGGTGAGGCTTTGGGCGGCAGCCCCTCGAAGCTATCGAATAGAAAAATCGAATGATCGTACGGATCGAGATTCTCCAACTCGCAGTGGAGTTTAAGCGCCTTCAGATAGCGCATCAGCGTGCGGCCCCGTCCGACGCCGAATTCGTAATACTGGCGCTGGGGGCGGCCCGCGTAATGCTGCGCATGGAGCGCGCGCAGGAACCAGGTCGCCAGCGAGTTGGCGCGAAACTGTTTGCGGAACAATGCGTCGAGTTTTGCACGCTGGCGAATTAACGGCCGCATCAACGAACCACCAGCGCCCGGCATGATTTTAAAATCCCCTGCCACAGTGCAACACTCCTGCGGGATGACACCCAAACTCTACCGCAGGTATATCCGACCTGCTACGAAATTACTGTGCGCAGATACCGGCCACCTGCGGATGGCATAAATAGAGGAACGAGATGAAAAAGCAGCGACCGTCAGCCTGGGCGATCATTCTTATCGGCGTGGCTCTGTTCGCAGGGCCGATTTTTTCGGCCAACGCGCGGCCAATCGCCGCGGCGTCCGCGAGCGAAATCGGTCCGATTCCGGAATCCGGCATACCGCCATATATCACCGCGGCGGTTAACTCGCCGGAACGTCCAGCGGCTGACCGGGCTTTGGATACGAGCCGCAAACCCGCCCAGATGTTGACTTTTTTTGGCATCAAGCCGGGCACGACCGTGGCGGATCTCGCGGCCGGAGCCGGCTATACCACCGAGCTGCTGGCGCTGGTGGTCGGCCCCGATGGAAAGGTTTACTCGCAAAATTATCTGCCGCCCAAATTAAAAAAGCTAATGGACCTGTGGCATCAACGGCTTGCGCAGCCCGCGCTGAAAAATGTGGTTGCGATTGAAAAACGCGCCGATGATCCCGCGCTGTTCCCGGTGCCGCCCGCCTCGCTTGACGCGGTGGTAATCAACATGGATTACCATGATTTTGTAAACAATAAGATCAATGTGAGCGAGATGAACCGTTACCTGTACCGGATGCTAAAGCCTGGCGGGGTTTACGGGATCATCGACAACAGCGCGCAGCCGGGATCGGGCATCCGCGATGTCGGCACCCTGCATCGAATCGACGAGCGCTCCGTGATCAAGCAGGTGACCGCGGCCGGATTCCGGCTCAAGGGCAGCTCCAGCGTGTTGCGCAATCCGAGCGACGATCGCACCTGGTTCATCATGAAGCATCGCGGCCAGCAGGACCGTTTTATGCTCAAGTTCGTAAAGCCGACTCGCGAGCGCCGCAATCCCTCCTAGTCACGCGCAGAGTTGGCAATCGAGAGGATCTCGCGGGCGCGATTCAGATCGGCTGCGATCTGGCTGGCTAGCGCCTGCGATGACTCGAACTTGCGTTCGCTGCGAATGCGTTCGACAAACTCGAGCCTAATTCGCTGGCCATACAGGTCGCGCGCAAAGTCGAAGATGTGGGCCTCGATGGTGCGCTCGGGTTCGTTAAAGGTGGGGCGCACCCCGATATTGGTGACCGCGGGGTATTCCCCATCGGCAAGGATTACGCGGATGGCGTAAACGCCATCGGGCGGGATGCATTCGGTCTCGCTGCGGAGATTTGCGGTCGGGAAGCCCATTTGGCGGCCGCGCTCGCGGCCCCGGACCACTATCCCGCTCAGGAAGTGATTGCGGCCAAGCAGACGTCCCGCTGCTTTGATATCACCGGATCCAATCAGTTGGCGGATTTTGGTCGAGCTCACCTCGACCCCATCGACCTTTACGGGCTCCGCCACCATCGTATGAAAGCCCAATTCGCGACCGAACTGGATCATCGCGGCGGCATTCCCCGCACGCTGATGGCCGAAGCTCACGCTATGACCAACGATTACCGCACGCGCGCCAATTTTGCCCAGAATGTAGCGTTGGACAAAATCACGCGCGCCGACCCGGCTCAGTTCCAAAGTGAACTCGATGACGATCACGCCATCGACCCCCGCAGTCCGCAGCAGCTCGAGCTTATCAGCCGGGGTCACCAGCAAGGATGGCGAGCGTTGCGGAGAAAGCAGCTTGGCCGGCAACGGATCGAAGGTCAGCGCGTAAGCGGTACCACCGCAGTCACGGGCGCGATCGATGGCCTGCTTCAGAATCGAGCGGTGTCCAAGATGAACGCCGTCGAAATTGCCTAGCGCCACCACCGGATATGGCCGCTGCGCAAGTCCCTCGAGATCGCTAATTATTTCCATAAAAAAGACACGGCCACCGCACTAACGAATGCGGCGGCCGTGAGCAAGACTAATCGCTCGCCAGGTTCCTGATCATCGAGCTGGCGACTGACGATTCGGGACAATCGGCATGGTCGTTAATCAGCTTCTGCAACGTCAATCGCGCGTCGATGCGGTCGTTTATTTTCATGAAAGCCTGGCCCTCGCGCAGCAGCGCGGCGCAGGTATAACGGCCATTGGGAAAGCGCATCCCAAGGTCGTTAAATTGCAGCACCGCCTGGTCGTACTTGCCCGACTCGTACAAGGCATTGGCCGAATAGTATTCGGCCGGACCGGACAGCGGCGACTTCGGGAAGCGGCGTATAAGGCTTCCAAAGTGCGCGGTGGCATCCTGATACTGGCCGCCCTTAAGCTCCTGCAAACCTTTGAGATACAGCGCGGCGCCGGGATCGGAGCTGTTACGCGCCGCCACGATCTCGCTGTCGATCGAGGCGCGCCAATTCGGATTCGCGGCAGCCGGCGCAGCGGAGCCTTCGCCACCGGTTCCAACCGCCGGCGGTCCGCCGAACTCGGGCGGGGGCATGGAACTGGTCGGCGCATTCGCATCCGCTCCTGCGGTCCCGGCCGCAGCCCCACCTAACGCCGCGGCAGGCGCTGGAGCGGTACCTGCTTGCATAACTTTGACCGCGTTTTCGAGCTTGGTGACGCGGGCCTGAAGCGCCCGGCTACCCTGCACCGCTCCTCCCGCGCCATTATGACGCATCTCGTCGATTTGATCCTGAAGCTGGCTGACCTTGTCCTTGAGCGCGTCAATCTCCTGCCGATCACTGGCAACCATCCCGCGCAATGCGAACTGGTTACTGCTCACCTGCTCGACATCGGCCGAAGTGGGACCGCATCCGGCAGCCCCCAGCGCCGCCAGCGCCAAGGCGATCGCGCAACTACCGATCGCTATCGGGTTCAGGTTCGCTAGTCCGCGCATCGGGTTCACGACCCCTGAATCACGAAATGATCGCGCCGATTCTGCGCCCAGCAATCATCGTTCTGTTCGGTGCACAGCGGCAACTCTTTACCGTAACTGATGGTCGACATGCGATCGGCCGAAATGCCGAGCGTTTCGAGATAATCCTTCGCCGCCTGGGCGCGGCGGGCGCCCAGCGCGATGTTGTATTCCTCCGAACCGCGATCGTCGCAATGGCCCTCGATCTGGACCCGCTTGCCAGGATTGTCCTGCAGCCATTTGGCGTTGCTCTTGAGCACCGCACCGTCCTGATCGCTGATGGTATAATCGTTGTAGCCGAAATGAACATCGGCCAGCGGCCCGTTCCCGCCGAGGTTCTCCCCGTTTTTGAATTTGTTGAGCGAGCCGCCGCCGTTGCCGCCGATGCCTTCACTGCCAATGCCACCGTTCGGATTCGCGCCGTTCGCGCCGGGCTGCTGCGACTTGTTCGACGAACATCCCGCCGTCGCCAACGCAACCGTTACGAACAGCAGCGCCGCCGCGCGGCACAGCCGTCCACTGTTATTCTCCCAACCACCACGACCACGCTGGGCTAGTATCATTGCCGTTTTCCTCCGTAATGGCAGACATAATGTTAGGGTTGTTCGCCTGCATAATATATATCCGCGCACGGCCGCCGCGCGTCGAACTGAACGCTATATAACGGCCATCCGGTGACCACGAGGGCGAAGTGTTGCTGCCGCCGGTAGTGAGCCGGATCGGATTACCCCCTGCGGTAGGTATCGTATAAATATCGAAGCGCCCGCCTTCGCGGCTCTCGTAAGCGATTTTACTCCCATCCGGATTAAACGAGGGTGCGGTGTTATAGCTGCCCTGGTATGTCACCCGGCGCGGCGCGCCACCTTGAAGCGGCATCACATAAATCTGCGGACGGCCCGACCGATCGGAACAAAAGGCGATCTGAGTACCGTCCGGTGAAACGGCCGGATTCACGTTAATCGCTCGATCGTTGGTAAGCGCTTTGAGGCGGTTGCCCGAACTGCTGAGCAGATAGAGATTGGTATAGCCCCCGTGTTCAATCGCCGCCACAATCCGGTTGCCATCGGAGGTCAGCGCCCCACCGACCATTCGTCCGCGATCGCTGGTGATTCTTACCTCGCGCTTCGCGTTCAAATCGACCACGTAAAGCGCCGGTTCATCTGTTTTATAAGAAAGATAAATCAGATGATGCACGGTTTTGTCGAAATGAGGAAACAAATTGATGGTCGGGTTGTTGGTGATCTGGAAAGCGCCGCTGCCATCCAGATGGGAAACGTATACTTCCTTGAATCTTCCGCCGCGAGTCGAAACGTAGGCCAATTTGGTATCGAAAGGCCCGCGCTTGCCGGTAATTGATTGCATCACCGCATCGGCGAACCGCCGCGCCATCTCCTGCACGTCGGCAGTCGAGCCGGTAAACCGCTTGCCCATCATGCGTTGCTGCTGAGCCACGTCGAACAGCATCGCCACCAGCGACACCTGTCCATTCCTGACCTCGACCGCACCCTTGACCAGGAACTCGGCCTTGAGCGAACTCCAGTCGGCGAAATTGAACTGCCCGAGGTCGTAACCGGAGTCCTGCGGCTTCTCGATATATGAAGCCGGGTCGATGATCTTGAAGTAACCGGAAAGTTTAAGATTGCGTGCGAGCGTGATCGCGAAGCTCGAGGAAATCCGGCCCTGGTCATCGCCGGCCAGATTCTTAAGCCCGGAGGTCGCAATTTTATATTGCTGTCCCGCGCCCACCACCTGCAGCGCCGGCAGTTCATCCGCCGCGCCAATTCCGCCCATCAGCAGTGGGAACAAAATCAAGCTTGCAATTACAGGAATAAGTACAGGGATAAGCCGTCTCATGTTTGTCCTGGCACCTGTGGAACTGAAGATCGATCTCAACCGCCGCCTCACTGCCTGCCGGCAACCGCCTCAGGATTGCAAATCTCCCAGCTTAAACACCGCTTTGACGCCCTGGGCGAACTGATTGCGATACTTGCCCGGCGGCGGCGGAAACGGTCCGGCGCGCCGGATTGCACGAATCACCGAGTCGTCAAACGATTCGTTATGGGAACTGTCCACCACCTTGACACCCATCAGATTGCCATTGGCGTCAATCGCGAACAGCGCAGTGGTGATAAGATCGCGGTTGCTTCCCGGAAAACTCCACGCCGCTTTAATCCGCTCCTGCAACGTTTGATAGTAGAGCAGAAATTCGGGATCATTTTGAATGCCCATACTACCGGCATCCTTGCCGACCCCGTAACCGCTTCCTCCGAGATTCCTGCTGGCCTCCACCGGTCCGCTTTCCCCCTCGGGATTGGAACGTGAATGCCGCAGTTTCTTGCTTTGTTGTTCAAGTTGATCGTGAATCCGCCTTAATTCGTCCCGCATGCTCGGCGTCGGCTCCGCCTTCGCGATCATGATACTCGGCTTCGGCTGCGCTTTGCGCGGTCGCTGGTCATGACGGCGGCGAGCGACTGGCGTGGGCGTCGGCGTGGGCCGCATCCGATGCCGCGGAGTCGGGCGCGGTGTGCGTCGGGTATGCGGCCTGGCGGTGGCCGTCGGCGCAGGCGTCGGTCTGGGCGTGCGCGTCGGCGTAGGTTTGGTCTTGACGTTCAGCGCCAGCGCATGGGGATCGTCAGGCTCCCGCGGTGGAAGAATCTGCGATTTGGGCTGCTCCTGCGGTTTTTCCTGTTTGCGGATCAGCTTGCGGCTGGCCAGCGGCGGCAGATGGGTGCCCAGATCGCCCGCCGGCAGATTGTCGACTATTTTTACCGTGTATGATGGGGGCGTTACACGGTTCGGCACCAGCAATCCGGGCAGAACGAACAGCAGCAGTGCGATAAGACCCGCGTGAACCAGCGCCGAGACAATTATCGCCGCGAAATAGCCGAGGCGCCGCCGCCCGCCATTAAGGTCCGGACGTGCCACGAGCGTGCTCGTTCGGCGCGGAGGGCTGCTCTCCCGCGGCTGGCATTTCTGTCACCAACCCCACATTGTCGATTCCGGCAGCTTTGATTGCCGCCATGGTCGAAACCACCTCACCGTAAGCGACGGAATGATCGGCGCGGATGAAGACCTCGCGATCGGGCCGTTCCTTCGAAATCGCACGCAACTTGCCGGTCAGCTCGTCGCGGGTCATATGGGTGTCGTTAAGATAAAGCCCGTTGTTGCGCGTCACCGAGACGATGAATTGTTGTTCCTTGCCGGGCAGCGCCTGCGCCTTGACGCGCGGCAAAGTCACCTGGACGCCCTGCTGGATTATCGGCGCGGTGACCATAAAGATCAGCAACAGCACCAGCATCACGTCCACCAGCGGCGTGACGTTTATCTGCGAAACCAGTTGACCGCGCTGTCCGGGTTCGAATGCCATCGTTAAGCCGCCTCACCCCCCTGCTACGACAGGAAATGGCGCTCCGCGATATTCAGGAATTCGGAAACAAAATTGCTCATCTCGATATCCAGTTCGCGTACCTTGGCGTTCAGATGGTTATACAGGGCCTGCGCCGGGATGGCCGCGATCAGACCGCCCAGCGTGGTAATCAGCGCCGCCGCGATACCTGGGGCGACTGCCTGGATATTCGAGGTGTGCGCCGCCGACAGGCCCATGAAGGCGGTCATGATGCCCCAAACCGTGCCCAGAAGGCCGATAAAGGGACAGGTCGAGGCAGTGGTTGCCAGAAACGGAAGTCCACTCTCGAGTTTAGTCAACTCGACATTCTGCTGGCGTTTCATCGCACGGTTGACGTTTTCCACTCCAATCAGATCGGTGGAAAAGCCGCCTTCCGCGCCCACCGCCTGACGTTTGGCGCGCGTGAGCTGCAACAGTTCCTGATAACCGGCCCGAAACACCTGGGCGACCGGGCTGCGCTTGAGGCCGGCGCTGGCGGTGTGGATGGCGGCCAGATTCTTCGATTCCCAAAAGATCGCGATAAAACGCTCCGACTCACGCCGGGCGTAAGATATCTGGCTGAATTTGTAGAGAATTATTCCCCAGCTTGTGACTGAGAAAAATGCGAGCAGCGCCAGAATCCCCTGTACGAAGGGGCCTGTACTAAAAATTAAGTCCGTTATCCCAACCCCACTTCCGCTAAGCTCGTGGAACATATAACCCGCTCAGCTCGAAACCGCCTCAATTATACGGATTCGCAGCGGATCTGAAACAGCCTGCGGCGAAACTGCGGTCCGAACGGCATTTTTTCCGGCGGCCGACGACTTCGCCGTCCGGCGGCAGCTCGCACCGCTGGAAAATCGCTCGCTTCATCATATGCGTCTGGTCCACTTTGCAATTGTCCCGGCTGGATAGAACTGACAGATCGTTCGGGCGATAACGTCACACCGTGCAACACCTGTCATAACTTCACGATTGGTTTGTGCTAGGTTTTCTAGCGTGACAGGTCTGGATAAGCTTACCGATTGTTGGAAGCTGTCTTGAATCTGGTTTCCCAGCTTAAGGAGGAACGGACTAGTGGCGGCCAGGATCGCTATAAACGGGTTCGGCCGGATTGGCCGAATGTTTTTTCGCGCAGCTCTGAAACATAAAGACCTTGAAGTGGTCGCGGTCAACGATATCACCGACGCTTCCACGCTCGCGCATCTGCTGAAATTCGATTCGGTGCACGGCACGCTCGAACAGCAAATCAGGTCCGAGGGCAATCAAATCATTATCGATGGCCGGGCGTTGACGGTAGTCGCCGAACGCGATCCGGCAAAGCTGCCGTGGTCCAACCTCGGGGTGGAGGTGGTGGTCGAATCGACCGGCCTGTTCACCAGGCGGGACCGGGCCGCCGCCCATCTTCAGGCCGGGGCGAAAAAGGTGATCATCAGCGCGCCGGGTGAAGATTCGGATGTGACCCTGTGCATGGGCGTCAACCATCAGGCGTACGATCCACGCAAGCATCAGGTGATCTCCAATGCCTCTTGCACCACCAACTGCCTGGCTCCGGTGGCCAAGGTGCTGCACGAGAGCTTTGGCATCGTGCACGGCCTGATGACCACGGTACACTCGTACACCGGCGATCAGATGCTGGTGGATGGGCCGCATAAGGACCTGCGGCGGGCACGCGCCTCGGCGCTATCGATGGTTCCGACCTCGACCGGAGCCGCCAAAGCGATTGGTTTGGTCCTGCCCGCGCTGAATGGAAAGCTCGATGGGATAGCGATCCGCGTCCCGACCGCGAACGTCTCGATCGTTGATCTGACAGCGGTGGTCGAGCGCAAGACCGACGTGCAGGGCGTCAACTCCGCGGTGCGAACCGCAGCCGACGGCGCTTTGAAAGGGATTTTAGCCTACAACGAACTGCCGCTGGTCTCGGTGGATTTCAACGAAAATTCGCATTCGTCGATTTTCGACGCGCCACTGACCAAGGTGATCGACGGCAATCTGGTGAAAGTGTTCTCCTGGTACGATAACGAATGGGGCTATTCGTGCCGGCTTGCCGATGCGACCGCATTCGTCGCCGCAAGCTTGTAGAACGCGCCGCGAATCCATCATGCATATTGTACCTGTTTCGCAATTGGATCTGGCGGGCAAGCGGGTTCTGGTCCGGTGCGATTTCAACGTTCCGCTCAAGGACGGCGAGATTGCCGATACCATGCGCATTGACGAAAGCCTCGAAACCATCCGCTATGTAATCGATCATGGCGGCGCGGCGATCCTCTGCTCGCATCTGGGCCGGCCCAAAGAACGCACACCCGCGCTGAGTCTCAAGCCGGTCGCGGCCTATCTGACTAAGATCCTCGGAAAGAAAGTGGCGATGGCCCCGGATTGCATTGGGGAAGTGACCGGCAGAATGGTCGCGATGTTGGCGATGGGCGACGCGCTGCTGCTCGAAAACTTGCGCTTCCATCCCGAGGAGGAGGCGAACAGCCCCGATTTTTCGCACGAACTGGCGCGTGGCAAAAGCGCTTACGTCAACGACGCCTTTGGCAGTGCCCATCGCGCCCATGCCTCGACTGCCGGCGTGATGGCGTTTTTACCCGATAAGGCGGCCGGCTTTTTGATGATGCGCGAGCTCGAGGGCTTGCACCAGTTCACGCAAAATCCCGACCATCCGCTGGTCGCCATTCTGGGCGGGGCCAAGGTGTCCGACAAAATCGGGGTGATCCGAAGCCTGTTCACCAAGGTCAATATGCTGATGATCGGCGGTGCGATGGCATACACCTTTCTCAAGGCCCGCAACATTCCGATTGGGCGCTCGCTGGTGGAGGATGACAAGCAGCAACTGGCGTTGGAGCTGTGGGCCGAAGCGGCGCAACGCAAGGTCGAGCTGGTGCTGCCGGTCGACCATGTGGTCGCACCATCTCCGGATGCTGCCGCCACACCACAAGTCGTCGAGGTTATTCCGGCCGACATGATGGGCCTCGATATCGGTCCGCGCACGGTCGATGAATTTCGCGCGCGGCTGGCTGCCGCCAGAATGGTTATATGGAATGGGCCGCTTGGATTTTTCGAGCTTCCCGCCTTCGCTCAGGGGACCTTGAAGATCGGTGAGGCGATTGCCAACCAGCCGGGGTTGCGGAGCCTGATCGGAGGCGGCGATACCGCGGCGGCGCTCGAAGGTCAACCGTGGTCAAAAAGCTTTACGCACATTTCAACTGGCGGCGGCGCGACCTTGGAGTATCTCGAAGGCCGCGAGCTGCCGGGCGTCAAGGCGCTCGAACGATAAACCACCGGACCAGCTATTAAACATGCGAAGATTACTGTTCGCCGGAAACTGGAAGATGAACCTGATCGCGGGCGAGTCGCAAGTCCTCGCCGCGGCTTTGCGCAAGGAGCTCGACCGCGATGCCGCCCGCTTCAGCAGCGATCGCGAGGTGATGATCGCTCCGCCCGCGATAAACATCGCGACGGTGGCGCGGGAAATTTTCGGCTCGTGCATCATGCTGGGCGCGCAAAATATGCACTTCGAGGATCGCGGCGCGTTCACCGGCGAGGTTTCGCCCCCGATGCTCAAGGAATTCGGCGTGGTTTACGTGATTGTCGGCCATTCTGAGCGGCGTCACATCTTTCGCGAGGACAATGCGATGATCAACAAAAAGGTGATCGCTGCCTTGCGTCACGGCATGACACCGATTCTGTGCGTGGGCGAAACTGCGGCCGAACATGATGCCGGTTCGACCCTCGCGGTGGTGGTGTCGCAGCTTCAGCTCGGCCTGGAAGGTATCGCGCGCGACGAAGTGGCGCGGGTGGTAATCGCCTATGAGCCGGTGTGGGCGATCGGCACGGGCCGCAATGCCACCGCGGAACAGGCGGGAACGGTTCACGGCGCTATCCGCGAGCTGATGCGCGACCAGTACAGTCCGCAGACCGCGGAAGCCGTCCGTATCCTCTATGGTGGAAGCGTTACGGTCGATAATATTGACTCGCTCATCGTTCATCCGGATATTGACGGGGCTCTGGTCGGCGGGGCAAGCTTGAAGGCTGAGTCGTTTACGCGCATCGCACGAGCACCCGCCAATTAGACACTCGAAAGCATCGTTTCTATTGGAAGCATTGTTCTAAATGATCACAGCGGTTGTCATTGTTCACATTTTGGTTTGCATCTCAATTGTTATCGTGGTGCTGCTCCAGCAGGGCAAAGGCGCCGATATCGGCGCGGTTTTTGGCGGTTCCAGTCAAACCGTGTTCGGCGCCGGCGGGGCAGGCAACATATTGACCAAGACCACCTATGCCCTGGCGACCGTGTTTTTCGTCACCTCGCTGCTTCTGGCATATGCTTCAACGCGCCGGGTGACCAGCAGTATTTTTAACGGCAGGTCGTTTCCTTCGTCTCCGGCTCCGGTAAAATCGGCTCCGCAGGAAAGGCCGGCCGCGCCCGCTGGCGGGCGGGCGCCGACGCCGGCGAATCATTGATCTAAGTCTGATGTGCGAGGGTGGTGGAACGGCAGACACGCGAGTTTGAGGGGCTCGTGGTAGAAATACCGTGCGGGTTCAAGTCCCGCCCCTCGCACCAAATCGCCGGGAGTTCCGGGCAAGGATAGCGGTTACGATTAGGAGGCGGATTGTCGGCCATGGCAGCGCAAACTCTGTTTGAGAAAATTTGGAACGATCACGTCGTCTATCAGCAGCCCGACGGCCCGGCGCTCCTGTACATCGACCTGCATCTGGTCCACGAAGTCACTTCACCTCAGGCGTTCGAGGGCTTGCGTAACAGCGGCCGCAAAGTCCGCGCGACCGATCGCACCTTCTGCACCCTCGACCACGATGTCCCAACCATCAATCAGACCGGCCCGATTAGCGATCCCGACGCGGCTTTGCAGATCGAGCATATGCGTAAAAATTGCCGTGACTTCGGCCTGCGCCTGTTCGATCTCGGATCGCATGAACAGGGTATCGTGCATGTGATCGGACCGCAGCTCGGGTTGACCCAGCCGGGGTTAACGATCGTATGCGGCGACAGCCACACGTCCACCCATGGCGCGCTCGGCGCACTGGCGATCGGTATCGGCACCAGCGAGGTCGGGCACGTGCTCGGCACCCAATGCCTGTGGCAGGTCAAGCCGAAGTCATTCGAGGTCCTCGTTAACGGCAAATTGGGCCGGGGCGTTTCGGCCAAGGACCTGATCCTCGGTATCATCGGCAGAATCGGAACCAGCGGCGGCACCGGATGCGTGATCGAATATCGCGGCGAGGCCATCGAGGCGCTTTCGATGGACGAGCGGATGACGGTCTGCAATATGACCATTGAGGGTGGCGCGCGGGCCGGGATGATAGGGGCCGACCAAAAGACGATCGATTATCTGCGTGGACGCCGCTTCGTGCCGAGCGAAAAGGAATTCGACCAGGCGGCCGCACGATGGCTCAAGTATCGCACCGACGAGGGCGCGCACTTCGATCGCAGTATCACCTTCGACGCGGCTTCATTTGCGCCTCAGGTGACTTGGGGAACCAACCCAGGGATGGTTATCGAGGTGACCGGCAAAGTGCCCGATCCAGCCGGCTTCGACGACGCGGCGCAGCGCGAGTCCGCCGCCCGCGCGTTGGAATACATGGCGCTCAAGCCGGGCGTGCCAATCGTCGATATAGCGGTTGACCGGGTCTTTATCGGCTCCTGCACCAATTCCCGTTTGACCGATCTGCAGGCCGCCGCGCAGACCGTTCGTGGGAAAAGGGTGGCCAACACAGTCCATGCGATGGTCGTGCCCGGTTCATGGCAGATCAAGGCAGAGGCCGAAAAGCTCGGCCTCGATAAGATCTTCAAAGAGGCGGGGTTCGAGTGGCGCGAAGCGGGCTGCTCGATGTGCCTGGCGATGAACGGCGACATGCTCCAGCCGGGCGAGCGATGCGCCAGCACCTCGAATCGCAATTTT
This sequence comes from Deltaproteobacteria bacterium, assembly GCA_027317185.1. Classification (GTDB taxonomy): domain Bacteria; phylum Desulfobacterota; class Binatia; order Binatales; family Binataceae; genus JAJPIG01. Next base: position 11,017 of record DAHVFB010000004.1, on the reverse strand, counting down.
GAAGGCCGTCAAGGCGCTGGCGGCCGCACTCATCTGGTGAGCCCGGCGATGGCGGCCGCGGCTGCCGTGGCCGGCCATTTCGTGGACATTCGCGAATGGGCGAACGCCTGAGCGAGGATTAGATCAGATGCAGCCGTTTACAACCGTCGAAGGAATCGTGGCTCCGCTGGATCGGGTGAACGTCGATACCGACCAGATAATCCCGAAGCAATTTTTGAAGGCCGTGGTGCGTACCGGGCTCGGTCAGGGGCTGTTTTTCGATTGGATCAAAAACCCTGATTTCGTCCTTAACCAACCCCGCTTCAAAGACGCCACGATCCTGGTCGCGCGCGCCAATTTCGGCTGCGGCAGCTCGCGCGAGCATGCGCCGTGGGCGCTGATCGATTTTGGCTTTCGCGCGGTAATCGCTCCGTCATTCGCGGACATCTTCCGCAACAACTCGTTCAAAAACGGCTTCCTGCCGGTGATTCTGAAAGAAGCCGAGGTCGATCATATCTTTCGGGCGGTCGCTAACCATCAGCAGCCGTACCGCTTGACGATCGATCTGCCGAGCCAGACGGTGGCCGATAACGCCGGATGGTCCGCCCATTTCGAGCTTGGCGAATTTCAGAAAAAGTGCCTGCTTGAGGGCCTCGACGATATCGCGCTCACCTTGATGCAGGACCAGGAGATCGCAGCCTACGAAAAGTCGCATCCGGTGCCATACCGGCTCTGATCCGAGACCAGAGCCGGCCTTCGTCCCACACCCGGCGATTCGTCACGGCAGAGTAATTTCGTGGTGACGCCGCTGACCTTGGTGGTCGATGGCCGGCGGGGACTGCGGCTCGATGTCTTCGTGGCCGCGCATCTGACACCCGAATATTCCCGATCGCAGGTCGCGCGGATGATCAAAGCGGGGCTGGTGAAGATAAATCTGCGGCCGGCTGACCCTTCGACCACGGTGCGCCCTGGCGATCAGGTGGAGATTACGCCGCCATCGCCAATCGAACCAGGTGAACCTGCCGGACGTTCAGTCCAGTCGCGAGAAATTCCCGATATTCCAATTATCCATGCTGACGAAGAGATCGTCGCGGTGAACAAGCCGGCCGGGATGGTGGTGCATGCCGCCCCCGGCAGCCATGGACCGACCCTCGTCGATGCGCTGCTGAAGCGTTTTCCTGAACTAGCCACGATGGCGGAGCCGGGCGGCGTAATGCGCCCGGGAATCGTTCATCGACTCGACAAGGACACTTCCGGCGTAATGATTGTGGCGCGCACACCGTTCGCGCGGGCTTCGCTGTCGCGTCAGTTCAAGGACCGGACGGTGCGCAAAATTTATTTGGCGCTGGTGCGCGGGATCGTCGCTCGCGACGAATTCACGATCTCGAGCCCGCTCGGACGCCATCCGACGGACCGCAAGAAGATTTCCACCCGATCTCGATCGCCGCGTGAGGCCGTCACCCGGATAACCGTCTTGCGGCGTCTGCCGTCCGGCGTGCAGGACAAATACGCATCGACACTGATTCGCGCGATTCCCGCGACCGGCCGAACTCATCAGATACGGGTGCATCTCGCCTCGATGGGCCATCCGTGCCTCGGCGATAGCGTGTACGGCAAAGGCGGTGCGGAATCGACGCCGTTTCGGCGGCAGGCGCTACATGCTTTGCGGCTCGAGATCGAGCATCCTCGCACCGGAGTTAGGCTGAGTTTCACCGCCCTCCCGCCGGAAGACTTCATCGCTTTTTTCGCGCAACGCGAGATTCCGTCCGATCCGGCGGAAATGATCCGTTGGGTCGCGATGTCAGGTTAACTTGCGAGCGCCCGAATCGGCGCGATCGGAAAGCGGCTTGAGTTGACATCGGTAGGCCACGTGATTAGCATCAGCCAGTAGCTTCAGCGTTGACTGCACGGACGGCAGGCCCGTCTCCAAGCGACCAATTCCGACCCACGGCAACGTTATTTTTATCGGATCCCAAGCGCTTGAACAGAGGCAACCAGAGACGGGTTGCAACTGATGCGGAGCCGAACCTGAGAAGGCACCGGAGGCTCCCGGCAACTAAATAGCATCAGCCGCCAGACCAGGCTGCGATCTTTTCGGCAGGGGGATATGACGCGGCGCCCTCGAAAAACGGGCGCAATCGGGGCTGAATCATCAACCAGCAGTTTCTATGGTGCGGAGTACAAGTCATATGGCCAGAGGTAGAGCGGCGCGGCACGAGTCTCATCTTTCGACCGAAGAGGGGGGTACGCCAGCCCAGCCGGCCAGGCACGACAATGGCGGCCGCGGTAATGTTGCCCAAGCCCCCAACGAAGAGCGGATTGCCGAGCGCCCACCCGACCGCCGCGGCCAACCTGAACGTCACGATGGAACGCCGGGCGGCGGCGAGATCGAGGCGGTGGTCAGCGAAGGCGGGGTACTGAACCTAAAGCTGCTTAAGCGGGCCAAGATCACCGGGCTTGCCCATGTTGCGCGCGATTACAATATCGAAGGCGCCACCAACATGCGCAAGCAGGAGATGATTTTCGCCATCCTGCAGGCGCAAGCCGCCAGAAACGGCTCGATTCTCGGCGAAGGCGTGCTCGACATCCTGCCCGACGGTTTCGGATTTTTACGCGCGCCCGACTACAACTATCTGCCCGGCCCCGACGACATCTATATTTCGCCGAGCCAGATTAGAAAATTCAATCTGCGCACCGGCGATATCGTTTCCGGCCTGATTCGGCCGCCCAAGGAAGGCGAGCGTTACTTCGCGCTGCTCAAGGTCGAATCGATCAATTACGAGGAACCGGAGCGGGCGCGCGACAAGATCCTGTTCGATAACCTGACCCCGCTGTACCCCGAAGAGCGGCTCAAGCTCGAATACGATCACGAAGACTACACCACCCGCATCATCGACATGGTGGCCCCGATCGGCAAAGGCCAGCGCGGCCTGATCGTCGCCGCGCCATTTACGGGCAAGACCATGATGCTGCAGGCGATTGCGAAAGCGATCGCCCATAATCATCCCGAAGTTATCCTGATCGTCCTGCTGGTCGACGAGCGGCCCGAAGAGGTTACCGACATGCTGCGGTCGGTGCAGGGCGAGGTGGTCAGCTCCACCTTCGACGAGCCCGCTACGCGGCACGTCCAGGTGGCCGAGATGGTGATCGAGAAGGCGCGCCGTCTGGTCGAGCATGGCCGCGACGTCGTGATCCTGCTCGATTCGATTACCCGGCTGGCGCGGGCCTACAACACCGTGGTCCCGCCCTCGGGCAAGATTCTTTCGGGTGGTGTCGATTCAAATGCGCTGCATAAGCCGAAGAAGTTTTTCGGTGCGGCGCGTAATACCGAAGATGGCGGCAGCCTCACTATCATCGCGACCGCGCTGGTCGATACCGGCAGCCGCATGGACGAGGTGATTTTCGAGGAATTCAAGGGCACCGGCAATCAGCAGATCGCGCTCGATCGCCGGCTGCTTGAAAAGCGCATCTTCCCGACTATCGATATCCAGCGTTCCTCGACCCGCAAAGAGGAGCTGCTGCTGCCGCGCAGCACGCTCAACCGGGTCTGGATTCTGCGCAAGCTCCTTTCGCAGCTCAACACGGTGGAGGCGATGGAGTTCCTGATCGACAAGATGCAGGGCACCAAAACCAACGACGAGTTCCTCGAATCGATGAACGCGTGAGCCGGAAAGCTTTTGTGTGGGCGGCAGGCTTGGTAATAATCAGATAATCAGAAGCCGGGTGATACTGGCGAAATGGTTCAAAAGGAATCCATGACCGAAATCGGTATGAAGCAGCTTTTAGAGGCCGGAGTTCACTTCGGCCATCAGACCAGCCGCTGGAACCCGAAAATGAAGACCTACATTTTCGGGGCCCGTAACGGCATTTACATCATCGACCTGCAGCAGACCGTGAAGATGTTCCGCACGGCCTGCGATTTCGCCCGCGATTTGGCGGCGCAGGGTGGCACTATCCTGTTCGTCGGCACCAAGAAGCAGGCGCAGGAAATTATGCGGGAAGAGGCCGAGCGCTGCGGAATGTTCCATGTGAACAATCGGTGGCTGGGTGGGATGTTGACCAATTTCCAGACCATCAGGGCCTCGGTCGACCGGCTCAAGAAGCTCGAAGAGATCATGTCGGATCCGGAAATGATTCAGGCGCTCACCAAGAAAGAGATGAGCGAGAATCAGCGTGAGCATGACAAGCTGATGGCCAACCTGGGCGGTATCAAGAACATGCGCAAGCTGCCCGATGCGCTGTGGGTAATCGATACCAAGAAGGAAGACATCGCGGTGGCCGAGGCGAACCGCCTGGGAATTCCCGTGATTGCAGTGGTCGACACCAATTGCGATCCCGACCAGATTGCCTACCGGATTCCGGGTAACGACGACGCCATCCGCGCGATTAAGCTGTTCACGGCCGCGATTGCCGATTCGGTGCTCGAGGGCAAGCAGATCATCGAGGAACGGCAAAAAGGCGAACGGGGAGAAGATACTACGGCGGAGGAATTCACCGAGCCGTCGCCGGAACCGTCGCAGCCGGCTTAGTTCGCCGCGAGTTAGACGAACAACCGCTCAACAGGGAATCGATGGAAGTAAACGCTACATTGGTAAGGGATCTGCGCGATAAGACCGGCGCCGGGGTGATGGATTGCAAGAAGGCGCTGGCCGAGGCCGGCGGCGACCTCGACAAAGCGGTCGTATGGCTGCGCGAAAAAGGTATCGCGCAGGCCGCCAAGCGCGCCGGACGGATAGCCTCCGAGGGCGCCATCGGCTCTTATATTCATGCCGGCGGTAAACTCGGGGTGCTGGTCGAGCTCAACTGCGAGACTGATTTCGTCGCCAAGACTCCTGAATTTCAGACCCTGTTGCGGGAAGTTGCGATGCAAATCGCGGCGGCCAATCCGCGCTGCATCCTGCGCGAAGAGCTGGCGCCCGAGATGATCCAGCAGGAACGGGAAATCTATGCCTCGCAATCGGCTGGCAAGCCCGAGGCGGTGATCAACAAGATCGTCGAAGGCAAGCTGGATAAATTTTATCGCGAAGTGTGCCTGATGGAACAGGCGTGGGTACGCGATCCTAATCGGACCATCACCGATCTGGTCGGCGAATATGCCGGCAAGTTGGGCGAAAAAATTGAGTTGCGCCGGTTCGTGCGCTATCAACTCGGCGAAGGATTGGATCGCAAAGCCTGAACCTTGCAGCCGGCTGATCGAACCTGACGGCCGTCAGCAGACGGATACCAACCGAGACGGGGATAGCTGATTCGGGAAAAGGCTGGTTTCGGAAAAGGCTGTTTCGAATGAGTGACCCCCACATTGCGGCTGAGCGCAAACCCCTTTTTCGGCGCGTACTACTGAAACTTTCAGGCGAAGCGCTCGCTCCCGCTCAGGGCAGCGGTATCGACCTCGACGTGCTTAATGAAATTGCCAGCGAAGTCAAAGCGGTAGCCGACCTCCGGATCGAGCTCGCGCTGGTAATTGGGGCCGGCAATATCATGCGTGGCAGCGATTACGAGGCGCGCGGCATGGATCGGGCGACCGCCGACCAGATGGGCATGCTGGGGACCGTCATCAACGCGCTCGCGCTGCAGAACGCATTGGAACAGATGGGCGTCACGACGCGCGTGCTGTCCGCGATTGAGATGTCCACGGTATGCGAGGGCTATATCCGCCGGCGTGCCGTTCGCCATCTGGAGAAAGGCCGGCTGGTGATCTTTGCGGCCGGAACCGGCAGCCCTTATTTCACCACCGATACCGCGGCCAGCCTGCGCGCCATGGAAATTGGCGCCGAGGTCATCCTCAAAGCCAGTCATCATGTGGACGGGGTTTATGATCGGGATCCGATGCTGTTCCCCGACGCCAAGCGCTTTGACCGCCTGACCTATATCGAAGTCCTTCAACGCAACCTCAAGGTGATGGATTCGACTGCGATTTCAATGTGTATGGACAACCGGTTGCCGATCGTGGTTTTCAATTTACGCAAACAGGGTAATATACAAAGAGTCTTGATGGGGGAGAAAATCGGGACCTGGGTTGAGAGCGGCAGTTGAACAATGGCCGAGAACGACGACGTTATCGAGTTGGCGCACGAGGAGATGGAGCAGGCGCTCGGCGCGTTCAAGCATGAGCTTTCACGCGTGCGCACCGGCCGGGCTTCGACCGCCTTGCTCGAAGGGCTGCACGTTAACTATTACGGGACGCGTACCCCCTTGCGGCAGGTCGCAGGGCTGGCGGCGCCTGAGGCGCGGCTGCTGGTGATCACGCCATACGATAAATCCGCACTGCACGAAATCGAAAAAGCTGTTCAGGGATCGGATCTCGGCCTCAATCCGCTCAACGACGGCAAGGTAATCCGCATCCCAATTCCGGAGCTTAACGAAGAGCGGCGGCGGGAACTGGTGAAGCACGTGCGCAAGGTGGCCGAGGAATTCCGGGTCTCCATACGTAATCATCGGCGCGACGCGAACGAAATGCTTAAGCAATTGCAGAAAGAAAAAAAAGTCACCGAAGACGATCTGCGGACCAGCGAACAAAAAGTCCAGACCCTTACCACCGACTGCATCGACAAACTAGATAAAGTGCTCGCCGCAAAGGAAGCCGAGATCATGGAGGTCTGAGGGGGCCGCGCCGTACTCGTTCGGCTCTCCGTGCAGCATCCGGTGAGCATCAATTTACCATTCGAAGAATTCCCCGATTTTTCACGCGATCCGCAACGTCTGCCACGGCATGTAGCGTTCGTGATGGACGGCAATGGACGTTGGGCGAATCAACGGGGACTGGCGCGTAGCGAAGGGCATCGCCGCGGCAAGGATTCGGTTCGAGCGGTGGTAGATACCGCGCTGGAACTGGGGATTCCGTGCCTCACGCTGTTTGTCTTCTCCAACGAGAATTGGCATCGGCCCGGACCCGAGGTCCGCTTTCTGATGCAACTGGTCCATCGCTACTTGATGACCGAGACTAAGCGCCTGACCAAGCGCGGAATCCGGCTGGTCGCGATTGGCGATACCGCACGGCTTCCGGTTGAAGTGCGGCGTGTCCTCGAACAAGCGATCGTGGCGACCTGCGGGAACACCGCGATGACGGTCGCGCTCGCGCTGTCATACGGCGGACGCCAGGACATTGTGAACGCAATCCATCAAATTGTGCGGGAGGTTGCGGCGGGTGTGATCGCACCGGATCAAATCGGCGAGGAGATGCTGTGCAACCATTTGGCGACCGCCGGTTTGCCGGACCCCGATCTGTTGATCCGGACCTCGGGTGAACAGCGGATCTCCAACTTCTTTCTCTATCAACTGGCGTATACCGAACTCTATTTCACCGAAACCTTATGGCCGGATTTCCGGGAACGTGAATTCCTGAAGGCGCTCGCCGCTTACCAGGCTCGCGAACGGCGCTTCGGCGCCCTCGAAAACGGCTTGCCCAATCAGCGATTGCGTGCTGCGAACTAGGATCTGGACCGCACTGGTGCTGCTGCCGGCGCTGCTGCTGGCGATCGGCTTCGCACCCGCATGGCTGTTCAGCTCGATCATCGCAATTCTTACCGGCTGGGGATTGTACGAAGTCGCCGCGATGACAAGCGTGCGTAGTACGATCGATTTCGCTGCGCTGGTGAGCGCCGGATTCCTTCCTGCCGCGGCGGTATGGATCGCACCCGGAGCATTCGAATGGCTGCCCGCATTGGTGTTCCTCGGGATGTCGGCGCTCATGATGATGGTGGGCATTTATGGCGGCGCGGCGGCGTCATCGTATCGTCGCCTTCTCGTGGTGAGCGGCGCGATCTATGTTGGGGCGACATTTCCTTATTTCGCCCTGCTCCGGAATCGTGAAGACGGCGTGGCGCTCACAATTTTCATTCTTTTGTTAGTGGTAGCGGCCGACAGTGCAGCCTACTTTGTCGGGCGATCGATCGGGCGGCACAAACTCGCCGCGCAGATCAGTCCCAACAAAACCATCGAAGGCGCGATCGGCGGTCTGGCGGGATCGATCGTGGCCGGCCTGATCTTGTGGCAAATACTCATCGCCCGCTGGAGTTGCGGGAATGTTCTGGTGATCGCGATCGTAATCAGTGTGCTGGCGCAGGCCGGTGATTTGATTGGATCCACCTTCAAACGCGCCACCGGAGTCAAGGATTCGGGGTGGATATTTCCGGGTCACGGTGGTTTACTCGACCGGACCTGCAGCCTAGTCTTCGCGGTAGCTTTCACCTACTATTATTCACGCTGACGCGGCTTCATCATGGGGCTTCGTGGCCGAGGCACTATGCTGGTTTCAATCCTCTCCGCCGTCATCATCCTGGGAATCCTAATTGTTGTTCATGAAGCGGGCCATTTCGCGGTCGCGAAACGCCTTGGGGTGCGGGTGCTGCGGTTCTCGATCGGCTATCCGCCCAAAATTTGGGGGTTTCGGCGGGGCGAAACCGAGTACGCGATTGGCGCAACGCCATTGGGTGGGTATGTCAGGATGCTGGGCGACGAGGTCGGCGAGGACCTCGGCAGCGAAGATACGGAAGGATATCTCAAGGAAGTCGAGCTCGACCTGCTTTCGTCGGTCAATGGCGATGGCTTCGCGCTCAAGCAGGCGGCTGGTCGCGCCGACGAAATTTTATTGCCGATCGCACGGCGATTGGCGGCGGCCGGCAGCGAGGCGCAGGCTCGTGAGATCGCGCAATCGGAGTTTCATCGATCGCTGAAGCCTGAAGAATCCATGCTGCTCGAGGAAGCCGCGGGCGCCAGTTCCATGGCAGCGGCAATCAAGGCCCTGAGCGCCCGCCATCCGCAACGGCTGCTGGAGCAGTTTCGTCTGCGCGCCTTTCCGAATCAACGGTTAGCCAAGCGGATCGCGATCGTCCTGGCTGGGCCATTCGCGAACATCCTGTTTGCACCGATCCTGATGACGTTCGTCTTTATGTACGGCGTGCCGCATCTGCTGCCAGTGGTCGGGGAACTTCAGCCGAAGATGCCTGCCGCGCAGGCCGGCCTCAAAACCGGAGACGTTATCACCTCGATCAATGGCGCACCGACTACCAGTTGGATGGATCTGTCCAGCACAGTGAAGAGCAGCCATGGCGCGCCGCTTACGATCAACGTTGACCGCTCCATTAAAGATAAAACCGACCACCTCGTGTTTCAGATCAAGCCCCGGCGCGAAGTGGAAAAGACCATTTATGGCGCCTCAGCGCCGGCCTGGATCATCGGTGTGCTGCCGCATGGCGACGAAGCTATCGAGCGTGTCGGCCTGTTCAGAGCTGTTTATCGAGGAGTGGCCAGCACGATTTCGATGGCCGAAACGCTGGTGATAGGCATCGCGGAGATGATCGATGGCACGACGCCGGTGCGGCAGGCGCTCGGCGGTCCGATTATGATCGCGCAGATGGCCGGCCGCGAAGCGCATGCGGGTCTCGCCAATGTCGCCACCTTCGTAGTGATGCTGAGCCTTGAGCTGGGGATCATCAATTTATTGCCGGTACCGATGCTCGATGGCGGCCACCTGTTGTTTTTCGTATTTGAAGGAGTTCGCGGCAAGCCGCTCAAACTGCGGCATCGGGAACTCGCGCTCCAGGTGGGACTGTTCCTGCTGGTGGCGCTGATGGCTTTCGTAATTTTCAATGACATCGCACGTATCGTTCACAGCTAAGCGACTTTTTGATCTGGGCGCCTCGGCAGGACCAGTACTCGGCATCGATACCAGCTCGCGGGTGGCCGCGCTTGGAATCGTCGCCGGCGGATGTATCCTGGGGGATTGCTCGGTCCCATCCACATCCCATGGTTCGGGCCTGCCGGGTCTTGCCGCCGGTCTGCTGAAGAATGCGCAGCTTTCGATCGGGGACTTGCGCGGGCTGGCGGTGGGTACCGGCCCGGGATCCTACACCGGACTGCGCGTGGGAATAAGTTATATAAAAGGCCTCGCGATGGCGCTGGCGATTCCGGTGGCGGGGGTTTCGAGCCTCGACAGTATTGCAACGGCCGCTGCCGTGATGAAAAGTCCCGAGGTCGGCTCATATATCTGCCCGATTATGGACGCTCGCAAAGGCGAAATTTATACGGCTCTTTACCGCGTCGGTATCGATGCGCTAGAGAAGGTGACAGAAGATCTGGTGACTGCGCCTGAGCATTTGATAAATCGAATCGATGGCGAGGTTCTGCTCGTCGGAGATGCGAAGGTGCATGACGCGTCAACTGTGCTTACCGGTAAGGGCATGCGATTCGGCATTCTGGATTCAGGCGAACTTGCCGTGCATGGCCGCTTCGTGGCGGCGCTTGGGGCCGCGCGAATCGTCATGGGCGGCAATGACCTGCTCGCAACCTTGGAACCGCGCTATGGAAGGCCGATCGACGCCACGTTCAAACCCACTAATCCGCCATACCCGAAAGACGGGACGGAGGGCTTATGGACTCCAGAGAAGAGCAGCTTGTTCGGCAGCTTGCAGACCACGACGAGGAATTGAAGACTCTCTACGACGAACATCTGGTACTCAAACGAAAGCTCGAAGGATTTCGCCATAAGGCTCACCTCAACGGCGAAAATGAACTGGAAATAAAACGAATTCAGAAACTCAAATTGGCCTCCAAGGATCGCATGATGGCGATTGTCTGGCGCCATCAGCATCAGGCGCAGTAGCCGCGGAGATCCGACGATGCGGGCCACCAACCTAGCGAATGCCAAGTCATACAATATCGGTTCTGGTTGAAAACGAGTTCGGGGTGCTGGCCCGAGTCGCGGGTTTGTTTTCCAGCCGCGGCTTTAATATCGAATCGCTGACGGTCAATGAAGACCCGCTCGATCCGACGGTGTCGCGGATTGTGCTGGTCACTTCCGGCGACGACCAGATACTCGAACAGATCAATAAGCAGCTCAACAAGCTGGTCACCGTCATCAAGATTGGCGATTTCAGCGAAGTCGAGATCCTCGAACGCGAACTCGTGATGGTGCGGATCGCAGTTGACGAGCGCACGCGCTCGGAGCTCGATGGCATTGTCAATGCGTTCCGCGGTCATGTGGTCGATATCGGACCGCGCCAGGTCACAATTGAGGTGACCGGGGACACCGGCAAGATCA